>NZ_JALDTU010000001.1:0-195166 GCF_023109005.1 Streptococcus oralis
GTATGCAAGGCCTAAATTTTTCTCAAATTGCTAAGTTGCTTCATCGTCATCCGTCTAGTATTAGTTGCGAGTGGAAATGACATCTAAGAGAAGGACGCTATTCTCTAAGGGTGATAGACTTGACCTGCTTACGGGCTTTCAAAAGGTATTTTAAAAAGTAATCCCGAGTGGATGTTTGACAGTAGTTATCTAGTTTTGTATAGTGAAGGCAAGGTCCTATCTTCTAAATTTAAACTCACCCCATGACGTTATCGTTGGCAAGCTATTAAAGTGGTTTTCTAATGTAAATTACAGTTCTCTGAAAACAGTGGAAGTAGAAACATAAAGTTTTTGAGCGGTATTCGTTAAGGAACGTTTTTAGTAAGTAGTTGAGTCATGTTTTGTTGAACAAGGTTTGAAATCTGGTAATTTTTCTTTACAATAGGAGTACAGATACAAGAACCTATTGTGAGGTGCGATCATTATAGTTCTTATGAGGTTTTGTCTACAACAAAACGGGCTCCATTATATCCGTTATCTGAGTTGATGCTCTTGCCGTGCCAGTGATGGTTGATCCCCCATATCCTTAAAAAATTGATGAAAAGAAGCATGTTGATACTCTCATAGTGTTTCTCTGTAAATGGCTTCTCCAATACGCTCTTCTCTTGTTCGAAGTTCGGTAAATAAGAAAGATTATAGGAGATGATTTCATAGTTAAATTCTTCTAAATTTGTGCAGCATTTTTCCATTGTTTTTGACATCTTAAATTGGTGTTGAAATGGTCATTGCTTTCTTACTTAAGAGAGAAATACTGATGTCTGCGACGAATACGAGCTATTAGACACATAACTTTCATCTTTTCATTGTTCACTATAAAACTGCGATTTTTAATTCGAGAGTGGCTCTACAATAGCCGTAATTTCCTTTATGTTCGGTATAAATAGCTTGTATTTCAGTTTTGATCATTAATCTTATCAAGCTCCTTTAACTGGTAGCAATATGTCGAATGAGTACGTTTGATAATCTTTAGAAGAATATCAAAATGAAACTCCAAGCTTAATTCTGGAACAATTTCTGTCTTTTCTTCCTTCAATCAAAATAAAACTACATTCTTTTCTTGAAAATGTTCTAGAACTGCCATTCGGTTTCAACTAGCCCCGCTTTTTGTTCTTAGTTCATTGATTGGAGATTTATCTTCATAACTCAATTTCATAATAAAACACCCCAGAAAGTTAGATTTTTCTGTCTAACTTTTTGGGGTGTAGTTACCAATAAAGGGCTAAGTGCATTTAGGAGACTACACTTCAAATTCATAGAGTGCTGTAGATAAATAACGTTCGCCGTTATCCGGTGCTAAAGCAAGGACTTTCTTCCCTGTACCTAATTTCTTGGCAACATCAATTGCCCCGTAAATCGCTGCAGCTGAAGAAATCCCAATAAGGAAGCCTTCTTTTCCACCAATTTCACGGCCAAGTGCTAGAGCATCATCTGACGTTACGCGGACGATACCATCATAGGCCTTTGTATCAAGTGTTTCAGGAATAAATCCAGCTGAGATGCCTTGAATTTTGTGAGGCCCTGGTTTTTCACCAGACAAGATAGCTGACTCGTCTGCCTCAACTGCATAAACTTGAATGTTTGAATTTGCTGCTTTAAGAGCGTGAGAAACACCTGAGATCGTTCCACCAGTACCAACACCACCCACAAAAGCATCTAGTCCATCAGAACCGAAAGCAGCCAGTATTTCAGCTCCTGTTGTTCTTTCGTGTACTTCTGGGTTAGCTGGGTTATTAAATTGGAGTGGAAGGAAGCCGTCACGTTCAGCAGCGATTTCCTGAGCTTTGGCAATAGCCCCCTTCATTCCTTCGCTACCAGGAGTGAGGACGAGTTCAGCACTATAAGCTTGGATAATCTTGCGTCGTTCTACACTCATCGTTTCAGGCATGACGATAACAACTTTATATCCTTTAGCGGCACCAACCCATGAAAGACCGATGCCAGTGTTTCCACTCGTTGCTTCAACAATGGTAGCACCCGGTTTTAGAATACCATCTTGTTCCGCTTTTTCAATCATGCTAAGGGCAATACGGTCTTTTACTGACGATCCAGGGTTAAAGGCTTCTAGTTTAACATAGACGTCTGCAGCACCCTCTGGAACAATGTTGTTAAGTTTAACAATCGGTGTTTGTCCGATTAGTTCAGTAATATTATTATAAATAGCCATAGATATACCTCTTTGTATAAGATGATACTAGTATAACGCGCTTAAGGCTATTTGTAAAATATAGAAATCCTATCAAAGTGATAGGATTTTTTTATATCAAAGGTCTAAGCCATTAATTTTTAATCGATTGTGATAAGCCAATTCTAATAAATAGATGTAAAGAGGGAGGATGTCTGTTTTTTTAGGGAATTCAAATTTATGGAAACTCAGATGCTCATTATGTGCTTTTAGAAAGACATTTTCTAAATAAGTAATCGTAATCTCACTATCATCTATACCTGCTCCAGCAGTTTCCATTTCAACGTTTACAATGTTCATCAAAAAGAGTGACTTAGCAGACACCTTGCGACCAGTGGCACCTTGCTTATCAGTAAAAATAATACGGATATTTGTAAAGATAATTGAATCACGAATAGGTTTATACCCGCTTTGAATTTCTTCGTTTTCTAGTAGGTATTGACCATATTCTTTGATAAGAGTCTCTTTCTTTTCCTCGCTAAAGTTTCCAGCAAGTCCTTGAATAAATTTTCCAAAAACCATAATTTCTCCTTTTTTACACTAAGTTTACAGGAACTTCAACCTCTCGTAAACCTTGATCAGTTAAAGTGATTTTTCCATTAAAGAACTCAACGAGAGCAGCTTTGATATTTTCTTTCTCTTCCTTATTAACATAGATCATTGTATCAACTTGATCTGTAAAATTTGTCTCGAGTTCTATGAGTTTATGCTCTCTAAGGAAATTGCCATATTCTTGATACTGAGCGTAAGACATCTGAATGGTTATGCCAGCCTGTTCTTTGATTTCAATAATGCCAATTTCTTTGACAGCCAAGGCCACACTACCTGCATAAGCACGAATCAAACCACCAGCACCTAGTTTGATGCCACCAAAATAGCGGGTAACTACTACACAGACATTGGTAAGATTATGATTTTCTAAGACTCCGAGCATAGGGACTCCAGCAGTACCACTAGGCTCCCCATCATCACTCGTACGCTTGATTTCACTGCGTTCCCCTACAATAAAAGCAGAGCAGTTATGGGTGGCTTTATAGTGTTCTTTTTTGATGGTAGTGATAAAATCACGAGCTTCTTCTTCACTATAGACACGCTTGACATGGCAGATAAAACGGGATTTTTTGATTTCTTCTTGGACCTGCCCATCCTCTTTAATTGTTCTAAATTCCATGATTTAATTGTACTAAAAAAATACCTAAAGTGCGAGATTTTTACGAATATTAAAGTATGAAAGTAAATCCAAATTACCTCGGTCGCTTGTTTACTGAGAAAGAATTAACTGAAGAGGAACGACAGATGGCGGTGAAACTGCCGGCAATGAGAAAAGAGAAGGGAAAATTGCTTTGTCAACGTTGTAATAGTACGATTCTAGAGGAATGGTATTTGCCTATCGGTGCCTACTATTGCAGGGAGTGTTTACTGATGAAGCGAGTCAGGAGTGATCAAGCATTATACCATTTTCCGCAGGAAGATTTTCCTAAGCAAGATGTTCTCAAATGGCGTGGTCAGTTAACCCCTTTTCAGGAAAAGGTGTCAGAGGGATTGATCCGAGCAGTTAAAAAGAAGGAACCGACTTTAGTTCATGCTGTAACAGGAGCTGGAAAGACGGAGATGATTTATCAGGTTGTGGCCAAAGTGATTGATGAAGGTGGTGCAGTTTGTTTGGCCAGCCCTCGAATCGATGTGTGTTTGGAGCTGTATAAACGACTACAGAATGACTTTGCTTGTGAGATAGCACTACTTCATGGTGAGTCAGAACCCTATTTTCGAACACCACTAGTTGTTGCAACGACTCATCAGCTGTTAAAATTTTATCATGCTTTTGACTTGCTGATAGTGGATGAGGTAGATGCCTTTCCTTATGTTGACAACTCCATGCTTTACTATGCTGTAAAGAATAGTGTAAAGGAGGATGGAGTGAGGATATTCCTTACAGCAACTTCTACAGATGAGTTAGATAGGAAGGTTCGCACAGGAGAATTAAAACGATTAAGCTTGCCGAGACGCTTCCATGGAAATCCTTTGATTATTCCTAAGCCAGTCTGGCTATCAGATTTTAATCGCTGTTTAGAGAAAAGTCAGTTGTCAGCTAAGTTAAAGACCTATATTGAGAAACAGAGAAGAACAGGTTATCCATTGCTTATTTTTGCATCAGAGATTAAGAAAGGTGAAAAACTAAAAGAAATACTACAGGTGCATTTCCCGAATGAGAATATCGGTTTTGTATCTTCTGTCACAGAAAATCGATTAGAGCAGGTGCAAGCTTTTCGAGATGGAGAGTTGACAATCCTTATTAGTACGACAATTTTGGAGCGTGGGGTCACCTTCCCTTGTGTGGATGTTTTCGTAGTAGAAGCTAATCATCGTCTCTTTACCAAGTCTAGCTTGATTCAGATTGGTGGTCGAGTTGGGCGCAGTATGGATAGACCGACTGGTGAATTGCTCTTCTTTCATGATGGATTAAATGTTGCCATCAAAAAAGCAATCAAGGAAATCAAGCAGATGAACAAGGAGGCGGGATTATGAACTGTTTACTATGTGGCCAGACTACAAAGAGTGAGCTGACTTTTAGTAGTCTCTTCCTTTTGAAGGATGACTGCAGTTATCTTTGCTCAGCTTGTGCTTCTAGTTTTGAGAAGATTGGTGAGAAATATTGTCCAAACTGTATGAAAACAGGGGTGTCAACTCAGTGTCAAGATTGTAAACTTTGGTGTAAAGAAGGAGTTCGGGTTGATCATAAGGCAGTTTTTACTTATAATCAAGCTATGAAAGACTTTTTCAGTCGGTATAAGTTTGATGGCGATTTTTTGCTTAGAAAAGTTTTTGCTTCTGTTCTTGCTGAGGAGCTGAAACAGTATAGAGGTTATCAATTTGTTGTAATTCCCCTAAGTCCTGAAAGATTGCTTGAGAGGGGGTTTAACCAAGTCGAGGGGTTGGTTGAGGCAGCAGGCTTTTCTTTTAAAGATATATTAGGAAAAAGAGAAGAGAGTGCTAGTTCTTCTAAAAGCCGTTTGGAAAGGTTGGCTACTGAAATTCCATTTTTTATTAAAGATGGAATCTCACTTCCTAAGGAGATTTTGCTGATTGATGACATCTATACAACAGGGGCAACTGTCAATCGTGTGAAACGACTTTTGGAAGAATCAGGTGCTTTGGAAGTTAAAACTTTTTCCCTTGTAAGATGAGGAAAAAATTTGCAAAATGAAAATGAAAGCGCTATAATATAGTTAGAAAAACAAAAATGTTTAGAAAGAAGGTACTTATATGATTAAATATAGTATCCGTGGTGAAAACCTAGAAGTAACAGAAGCGATTCGTGATTATGTAGTTTCTAAACTCGAAAAGATCGAAAAGTATTTCCAACCAGAGCAAGAGTTGGATGCACGTGTGAATTTGAAAGTTTACCGTGAAAAAACAGCAAAAGTTGAAGTAACGATTCCACTTGGATCTATTACTCTTCGTGCAGAAGATATTTCTCAAGATATGTATGGATCTATCGACCTTGTAACTGATAAAATTGAACGTCAGATTCGTAAAAATAAAACAAAAATCGAACGTAAGAATAAAAATAAAGTTGCGACAAGCCAACTCTTTACAGATGCCCTAGTTGAAGATGCAAATGTTGTGCAACCAAAAGTGGTTCGTTCAAAACAAATTGATTTGAAACCAATGGATTTAGAAGAAGCACTTCTTCAAATGGATTTGTTGGGACATGATTTCTTTATCTATGTAGACGTAGAAGATCAAACAACAAATGTTTTGTATCGTCGTGAAGATGGTGAAGTTGGTTTGCTCGAAGTAAAAGAATCATAAAATTGAAATAACTAACAAAAGTGGTTTACTGATTTGTAAACCACTTTTTCTTGTGCCTAAGTAAGTAGAAAAACGAGGAAATCCTTGATAAACAGTCAGAATCAGCCCCTATAATCTGAACTTATAGGGGTGTTTATATTTATTAAGTAGACAAAATAATACCCTAAGGGATAGAATGGTGTTGTCAACAAATAGCGAATACAAAAATGTAAGCGCTCTTATAACAAATAAAGGAGTCATAACTATGGCAACAAAAGAAGAAATTTTACGCGAACTATATCCTGAAGACCTTTTTCACTATGCGGATGGTCTAACTTTGGGAGAAGCAGAGGTTTTACAAGAAACTCGCCGTTTGATTGAGAAACATCTCCGTCCGGTTATTAATGAATACTGGGAAAAACCTGATTTTCCTTTTGAAGAATTCTATGCTGTAGCTAAGGGCGCTCAAATTATGAACAATCCAAAATTGTTTGAGGGACGTGAGGGTAGCTGGGAACCTTCTGAACTTTATATTGCTTTCTTGTATCTTGAACTTGCTCGCTTCGATGCTTCTATTGCAACATTCTACACCGTTCATGGCGGACTTTGCTACAACACAATTCTCTTGGGTGGTGATGAGCGTCAACAAAAAGAATTTCTTCCAAAACTAGCTGCATTTGATTGGCAAGGTTGCTTCGCTTTAACTGAACCTCTTTCAGGTTCTGATATTGCTGGAGGACTTGCGACTACTGCAGAACGTGTTGGAGACAAGTGGATTCTAAATGGTGAAAAACGCTGGATTGGTGGTTCAGATACTGCGGATGTTGTTCCTGTATTTGCTCGTGATGTTGCGGATGGCAAGGTGAAATGCTTTATCGTTCGTAAGGGAGCTCCTGGATATCATGCAGAACCAATCCCACACAAGATTGCTCTTCGTTGTATCCGCAATGGCCATATTACCATGAAGAATGTAGAGGTTCCAGATTCAGACCGTTTGGTAAATATCAATGGTTTTGGTGATGTAGCCCGTATCTTGACCTTCACTCGCGCGGACGTTGCTCACATTGCTATGGGAGTGACTTGTGGATCGTATGTTGCAGCTCTTAAATATGCTAAAGATCGTGAACAGTTCAAACGTCCAATTGCTAAATTCCAAATTGTTCAAGAAAAATTGGCTCGTATGCAAGCGAATGCTGTAGCAGTTATTGCGTATTCAACTCGTATTGCTGAGATGCAAGAGAAAGGTAATGAATTGATGCTTAACTCTGCTCTTGCTAAAATGCACAATTCCTTGGTGATGCGCGAAACAGTTGCCCTTGCTCGTGAAACTTGCGGAGGTAATGGTATTACACTTGAGACAGACGTTGCTCGTTTCTTTGCAGATGCTGAATCAATCTATACCTATGAAGGTTCACACGAAGTGAATGCCTTGATTGTTGGTCGTGAGATTACTGGATTAGGTGCCTTTGTTTAATGTCAGAAAGGCGATTGAAGGATTTCTGTTCAATCGTCCTTGCTTCATGCACTGGATTTTTGTAAAATAAGAAGGAGAAAATAATGATATCTAAGGTGATGATTATTGGTTCTGGTCAAATGGGAAGCGGAATTGCTCAAGTATTTGCTCAGGCTGGTTTTACAGTTTACTTAAACGATATTAAAGAAGAATTTGTTCAAAGAGGTTTGAAAAATATCACAAAACAATTGGAACGTTCAGTTGAAAAAGGACGGATGTCTGCGGATGAGAAGAATCAGGTATTGGCCAATTTGCTTCCATCTGTTTCATATGAAGATGCGAAACAAGTCCAATTGGTGATTGAAGCTGCAACTGAGAATCGTGAGATTAAGTTGAATATTTTCAAACAATTGGATGAATTGACTGATCCTAAAACTATCTTAGCATCAAACACATCCTCTTTGTCAATCACGGATATAGCTGCTGCTACTAAACATCAGGAGCGCGTGATTGGAATGCACTTCTTTAATCCTGCCCCAATCATGAAACTTGTAGAGGTTATTAAGGCCTTGCAGACTTCAGAAGAAGTGGTTCAGGCGGTTCGTGAACTGACAGTGAAAATTGGTAAAACACCAGTTGATGTTAAAGATTCTTATGGTTTTGTTGTGAACAGAATTTTGATTCCTATGATCAATGAAGCCATTTACATTCTAGGTGAAGGAGTGGCTAGTGCCGAGGAAATCGATGAAGCGATGAAACTTGGTGCAAATCATCCTATTGGACCTTTGGCTCTTGCTGACTTGATTGGATTGGATGTTTGTTTGGCTATTATGGGCGTCCTAAACCAAGGGTTTGGCGATCAAAAATACCGTCCTGCCCCTCTTCTTAAGAAAATGGTCGAAGCAGGAAAATTGGGACGGAAGACAAAAGAAGGCTTCTTTACTTACTAGACACTGATGGAGGTAGTCATGAAAGACGTAGTTATTGTTTCGGCAGTGCGAACACCTTTAGGTTCCTTTGGCGGGAGCTTGAAGAATGTTTCTGCTGTTGATTTGGGATCTTTGGTAATTAAGAGTGCTTTGGAAAAAGCGAATATTAAACCAGAACAGGTAGATGAAGTGATTATGGGGAATGTCCTAGGCGCAGGTTTAGGCCAAAACGTGGCTCGCCAAATGAGTATTCATGCTGGGCTTCCTGAATATATACCAGCCTTTACCATTAATAAGGTTTGTGGTTCCGGTTTGAAGGCAGTGCAGTTAGCTGCTCAAGCGATTAAGTGTGGAGATGCAGATATTGTCGTGGCTGGTGGTGCAGAAAACATGAGCCAGGCTCCATATGTTTTGCCAAGCTTCCGTTGGGGTGGCCGTATGGGAGATTCGAAAGTGGTAGATACCATGATTAAGGATGGTTTGTCTGATGCCTTTAATGACTACCATATGGGGATTACAGCTGAGAATGTGGCAGAAGAATATGGTATTAGCCGGGATGATCAAGATGCGCTTGCTTTGGAATCACAGAAACGAGCAGTGGCGGCTATAGAATCTGGACGCTTTAAGGAAGAGATTGTTCCGGTGGTCATTCCTCAACGTAAAGGCGATCCTATCGTCTTTGATACAGATGAATTTCCTAGAAAAGATGCTAGCTTGGAGAGTCTGTCTAAGCTACGTCCTGTTTTCAAAAAAGACGGTTCTGTTACAGCGGGGAATGCCTCAGGTATCAATGACGGAGCGGCGGCTGTCTTGGTCATGAGTGCTGAAAAAGCTGAAGAATTGGGACTTCCAGTCATTGCTCGCATTCGTTCGTATGCAAGTGCAGGTTTGGATCCTAAGATTATGGGATGTGGACCGATTTATGCGACTCGCAAAGCTCTTGAAAAAGGCAATTTGACAGTTGATGATCTCGACTTGATTGAGTCAAATGAAGCCTTTGCTGCTCAGGCTTGTGCGGTTGGTAAAACACTTGGTTTTAACACAGATATTGTCAATGTCAATGGTGGCGCGATTGCTCTTGGTCACCCAATTGGGGCTTCAGGTTGCCGTATCCTAGTGACTCTGGTACATGAGATGATGAAACGTGATGCTAAAACTGGTTTAGCAACTCTCTGTATCGGAGGAGGGATGGGAACAGCCCTCATCGTTGAACGTTAGTTATTAGAAAACTGAACGTCATTTCCTCTTTTTCAATATTATGATTACAAAATGAGATTTTGATCCGATCTCATAGTTACATACCTTATCAAGTGTCTTTCTCTAAAAGGGCTTGATAAGGTATTTTTATTTTTCCTAAGACTTTAAGGATGGATTGGACGATCATATCCTATAAGCTGAACTTATAGAACTATAAATAATGATTAAGTAGACGGATGGAAAAAAAAGGGTTATGATGAAAATGTAAGCTCTTACATTTTGTGTTGGTATTTGTTGACGCTGTACTCTGTACTCAAAATAAATCAAGTAGGAGCAGAACAATGAGTAAAACTGTTTTATTAGAGGTTAAGAATGGTCTTGGCTATCTAACAATTAACCGTCCATCGGCTTTGAACGCCTTAAGTTCAGAAGTCTTAAAGGATTTGAATCTCGTTTTAGACCAAATTGAAGCAAGCGATGACATTCGTGTTGTCATTGTGACTGGTCAAGGGGAGAAGGCATTTGTCGCGGGTGCGGACATTAAAGAGATGGACCAAATGTCTCCAATTCAGGCTCATGAATACATGACCTATGCGAACGACACCTTTACCCGTTTATCTGAATTGACCCAGCCAACTATTTCAGTATTGAATGGTTATGCTTTGGGAGGCGGTTTGGAATTAGCTCTTTCAACTGATATCCGAATCGGCTATGACAAGACAATGGTTGGTTTCCCTGAAGTTGGCTTGGGAATCATTCCTGGTTTTGCAGGTACCCAAAGAATGTCTCGTTTGATTGGTACTAGTAAAACAAAGGAATTAATCTTTACTGCTAGAATGGTTAAAGGACAAGAAGCATATGATCTTGGAATTCTTAACAAGTTGGTAGCAGCAGAAGAACTATTGCCCGCAGCAGAAGAGCTAGCAGCAGCGATTATGAAAAATGCCCCGCTAGCAGTTGAAAAAGCTAAACATATTATCCAAGTTGGCTCAGAACTCCCTCTGAAAAATGCTATTCGTTTGGAAACAGAAGCGGAAGCTCTACTCTTCTCAACAGAAGATAAGGTAGAAGGAATGCGCGCTTTTGTTGAAAAACGCAAAGCTGTCTTTCAACGTAAATAAGAGAGAGGAGATAGGTTATGAAAGTTGTAACATTGTCTGAAGCTATTTCCCTGATTCATTCAGGAGATAAAGTTGGTATTTCTGGATTTCTCGGAGTGGGAGAACCATTTGAGTTAATTGAGGAACTGGTTCGTCAAAACCAGCAAGATTTGACCTTGGTGTCTGTTGTGACCTCTCAACCCGGTAAGGAAGTTGGAGTCGGTCGTCTTTGTGAAAACCATCAGGTTACAAAATACATTGCAGCCCATGTAGGGACATCTGCTGCTGCTCAGCATGATTATTTCTCAGGAGCCATGAAAGTGGAGTTCACTCCGATGGGAACTGTTGTAGAACGCTTGCATGCTGCGGGAGCGGGTCTTGGAGCAGTCTTAACGCCAACCGGTGTGGGAACAATTCTTGAAGATGAGCACGAGAAAGTGACTCGAAACGGAAAAGAATATTTGATTTATGATCCATTGAAAATCGATGTTGCCTTGATTAAAGCTACTAAGGCGGATAAGTATGGCAACCTTTATATAGATGGGACTACCAAAAACATCTCTCTTCAACTCGCTCTAGCGGCTGACACAGTCATTGTTGAGACAAACGAGTTGGTTGAAGCCGGAGAAATTGATCCAAATGATATTTACATCCCTGGTATCCTAGTTGACTATGTCGTTCAAGGATTGACACCACAAGAGCATCATCAGATGATGGGAGATCTGTGGACAGAGACAAAGAAACTGGCGGGGGTGAAATAAGATGAAAGCAAAAGAGATTATCGCAAGACGTGTAGCACTTGAATTTAAAGATGGAGATGTGGTCAATCTTGGTTTTGGGATTCCCAATGCCTCTGCTGATTACATTCCTGAAGGTGTAAATGTTATTTTACAGGCAGAAAATGGCGCCCTTCGATTTGGAGAAACACCAACTAAAGACACCTATAATGCCAATTTAGCGAACTCTGGTGGGGCTCCTATCACATTGTTGCCCGGAGCAGCCTTGTTTGATCTACAAACTTCATTTGCCATTATTCGTGGTGGACACGTGGATGCAACCGTTCTGGGAGCGCTAGAAGTCAGCCAAGATGGTAGCATTGCGAACTGGATTATCCCAGGGAAATTTGCTCCTGGTATGGGTGGCGCAATGGACTTATTGGTTGGTGCTAAGCGTGTAATCGGGGCTATTCAACACACAACTGTTGATGGGGAATCCAAGTTGTTGAAAGAATGTACCTTGCCACTTTCAGCTAAAGGAGTATTGGATCTTGTCATCACAGAATTAGCTGTTTTTGGATTCAAAGATGGTAAATTCCTGTTGAAAGAGCTGGCTCCTGGTGTGACATTAGAAGAAGTTCTTGAAAAAACAGCTGGGGAAGTCATTGTCTCAGAAGACCTAAAAATAATGCCGATTTAAGCAAAAAAAGAGCTATTTTCTACTTAGTGTGTTATGATATAAACTAGATAGTATTGTAAGCGCTTTATATACAACGTTAAAATGAAGTATTCGAAATGTTATTTCGATAAAAAGTCAGTAGACAACTATCAAACACTAGAATAGTTGTCTAATTGACCTACTAAAATAGTGAAGGAAAGCTAGGTGATGGGTAAGTGGATATTATCCAAATGAACTATTTCATCAATATCATAGAATGCGGATGCAACCTTTCCATTGCTGCAAAGAAGATTCACATTAGTCAATCAGCCTTGAGTCAATTTGTGACAAATTTTGAAGCAGCTGAAGGGGTTCAATTATTCAATCGCAAGAATGGAAGATTAGAAAGTTTAACAGAGGCGGGACGCAAAATTTATCGTTATGCGACCGAGATTGTGAATCGACATGAAGAAATGCTTTCCATGATCCATATAGAAGCTCAAAAGCAAAAAGGCACCATTAATTTTGGTATTCCGTCCTTGATTTTACGAGTTTATTTTGCTAGTGCCTTGCCTCATTTTCTGAAAAATAATCCTCATATCCATATCCAGGTTACGGAAGGTGGGGGGAAGGAAATTCGTCAAAAAATGGTTGATGGAGATTTGAATCTCTCTATTCTGATAGAGCCTACGAGCCTGGATGCTAAAAAATATGAACAACATATCATTCAATTGGATGAATACGTTGCTTATATGGATAAGGATCATCCGCTGGCTCAGAAAAGCTTGTTGGAATGGTCTGATATTGCTGGTTATGAATTGGCAACCTTCAACAAAACATTTACGACTTATGATTTAGTGACAGAAAAACTTCGTTCACAACGAATTGAGGCTAAATTTGCTTATCTTTCCTCTACTTGGGACTTCCTAGTTGAATCAACTCATCAGACAGATTTGATTGCCCTTTTGCCAAGGCCGGTTGAATATTTTGTGGATAAGAGTCGTTTTAAGGCGGTTAGATTCAAGGATCCGATTCCATTTAATATTTGGTTTTGTAGACCCTATAAAAACTCCTACAATGAAGTAGAGTCTTATGTGTATGAAGAATTGTTGAAAGATTATTACCAACCGTTTTCTGACAACTAAGATGAGGTAAATGCGATGACCTATAATGACGTGCTGGCGCGAGAATTGAAGGCAGACGTGAAAGTGTTGATTCGGGACTATTTCAAGTCTCGTGAGGATGAACAACAGTTCCCTAGAGAATTACTTTATCAGTTTATCGAGCAATTTGATATCTTTTCCTTGCTTTTAGATAGTCAAGATTCTGTTTTGAGAACCGAGTTTTTGACCTTTATTCGCTTGATTTCAAAAGATTTCCCTGCTTTTTCTGCTGTTCTACTAACTCAGGCATGTTATGGTATCTATCCTATTTTACGATATGGGAGTCAGGAACAACAATCGCGTTATGTAGAACCCTTAGTAAGGGGAGAAATCTTAGCTGGCTTGGGATTTTCTGAAGGAAAATTGATGGACAGCTTGGAGGTTATTGAAACAACTGCAAGGAAAACAGAAACAGGTTGGTCTTTAACTGGGAAGAAGTCAATTGTATCAAATTGCCGCTATACAGATATTTTGTTAATCTTAGCCAAGGTTCAGGAAGCTAACGGAGAAGATGGATACGGATTTTTCATTGTTGATACGACTCGACCGGGAGTTGCTTTTGGAGATGATATTGCAAAACCTGGTTTACAGGGTTTGCCTGTGAATTCGGTAACTTTTGATCAGGTCATATTGCCAGAAGATAGTCTGCTAGGATTGACGCTAAATGGGGAAACTCAGTTAAATGATATTATCAAAAAATTACAGCTAGGATTAAGCGCAATCTCTATTGGTATCTCTGAGGGAGCTTTTGAAACAGGTCTGGCTTTTGTAAAGGTCAAAAGAAGATTTGGGAAACCATTAATCGATGCGACAGTCTATCAACATCAATTCGCAGACTTGTATACTAAGCTGTGTGCGGCTGAATCTTACTTTGCTTCCTACAAGGACAGGATGAAGGCGGATTCTCTCTTTGTATCTCAGATAAAACTTTATACGACAAAAGTAGCAATTGAGATTTCTGAGGAAATTATTAGATTAATTGGACCTCTTCAAACCTTGGATGACATCCCCATAGACCGTTATCTAAAGGATGCCAAAACGATTGAAATCTATGGAAAATCTGGGGATTCGATTCGCAAAAGAATAGCAGCCCAATGGATAAAGGAGTAAAGCATGGCAGAACTCACCTTACAGGAATATCAATTTCATGATATGAAACTGATATGGCTACGTGGAGCCGATAAATTGACGGATGCAGGGACTCTTTTTGGTCCGGTTCCGAAAGTTGTGTGGTCTCGTTACTACCCAACAAATGATGCTAATATGATGGCAGAATTGACGGATCCTATTTTGATCCAGTACAAGGGTAAAAATTACTTGATAGATGCAAGTTTTGATACAGCAAAATTATCCGATAAACAAAGGCGTAACTTAGGAATCTTGTCTGAAAGTCGGGTAGAAGAAAGTTTGGCTCTTTTAGGACTATCGCCTGAAGACATTGACATCGTGCTGATGACACATATGCACCACGATCATTCTGGTGGCTTGACGTATGTGAATGATCAAGGGAAGCTGGTTTCCAAGTATCCAAACGCCAAGATTATTGTGAATGATGTCGAGTGGTATGAGATGAGAAACCCTAATGATCGAACGCGGGGAACTTATCTGAGAGAAAATTGGGAACCGATTCAAGATCAGGTGACGACTTTCTCAGAGTATATCAATGTCATTCCAGAAATCCAAATGATTCACACAAGTGGTCACAGCAATGGCCACAGTATTATCTTGCTCAAACAGGGGAAAGATACGATGATCCATATGGGGGACTTGATGTTATCACATGTTCATCGAAATCCTCTCTGGGTTCCAGCAGTTGATGATTATCCTATGAAATCCATTTTAGCCAAAAAGAAGTGGTTGCGTCAGGCTTTTGAGAATCATTATAAGTTTTTCTTTTACCATGATCAATTTTTCGCGGTGGTAGAGTTTGACAAGGATGGGAAGGAATTTGTAGATTATGTTCTACGTTCTCGCCCCCCACTTATTCCTTTTACAGATGAGCAGGATCGTAAGCCAGACTTTTTAGGATAGCAGAATATGAGGAGACAAATGTAACATTTTCTTGTTGACGGGGATATTGGTGCACCATGCATCCATTTGCCAACAAGAATCAACAGAAAATAAAAGGAGGACTCATATGTCAATTACAAAACTTTTACAGATTCAATATCCAATTTTTCAAGGGGCTATGGCTCAAATCTCGCACTATCAACTAGCAGCAGCTGTTTCTGAGGCTGGAGGTCTGGGAATTATCGCTTCAGGTGGTATGACCGGAGAGCAGTTGCGAGAAGAAATTCGTGAACTGAGAAAGTTGACAGATAAGCCTTTTGGTGTCAACATCATGTTGATGATGAAAAACATCAAGGATATTGTGACCGTTATCATTGAAGAAAAGGTTCCAGTGGTAACTACAGGTGCAGGAACTCCTAAGCATATCATGCCTTACTTGAAAGAAGCAGGAATCAAGGTTATTCCAGTTATTGCCAGTGTCAAGCATGCTCAAAAAATGCAAGAATTGGAAGTTGATGCTGTAATCGCTGAAGGTTCAGAAGCTGGTGGGCATATCGGAGAGACCAATACAATGGCTCTTATCCCACAAATCGTTGATGCGGTAACGATTCCAGTCATTGCTGCAGGAGGTGTGGCAGATGGTCGTGGACTTGCTGCTGCGATTGCCCTAGGTGCACAAGGAGTTCAAATGGGAACAGTTTTTCTTGCTTCAGAAGAATGCCCGATTTCTCCAGCCTATAAAGAAGCTATTTTGGCGGCAAGTGATACAGCGACTGCGGTTACAGGTCGCATCGCGGGAGCGCCAGTTCGTTGTATTCGCAATGAGATGACGGATCACTACATTGAATTAGAACAGAAAGGTACAAACCGAGAGGAACTGGAAGAAATTACGATCGGTTCCCTATCTAAGGCTGTCTATGAAGGTGATACAGTTCATGGTTCAATGATGAGCGGACAAATTGCAGGTTTGGTGAAAGACATCAAACCATGTAAGTCTATTTTAGAATCAATTGTGAAACAGGCGCAAGAGCGCCTACAAGACATTCGACTAGAATTAGGTGAATAATGTAATCTAGGCGGAAGATTCTGCACTGATGTGGAAAAAGGAGAGCGAGGCATTTGCTCTCCTTTTTTATGTATGGTTTCTTTAAGAGTATCTTACTATAATAAAAGCAGTGCTTTCTCTTTAAAGGTCGCTTTTTAAGGGCATTTGTGATATAATAATGCGCAAGAGGTTTAGAATGAAAAAAAATAATTTAACTCCGAATTCTGCGATTCTACTAGGGATTGCAACTTTCGGAACCTTAACAATGCTGATTATTTTTTCACAAAATAATGTTGTAACAATCAGTGTCTTGTTTTTATTTGTACTTCTTTATCTGCTTTTATTTGTCTGGCAAAAAAAACAGTATGAAAAGAGCGAAATTGAACAAATCCAATATGTAAATCACCAAGCCGAAAATAGCTTGAGTACTTTGCTTGATCAAATGCCGGTGGGAGTCCTGAAATTAGACTTATCAAGTGGAGAAGTAGAATGGTTTAATCCTTATGCTGAGTTAATTTTGACAAATGAAGAAGGGGAAATTGATGTTGAATTAATTCAAGCCATCATCAAGGCTTCTGTTGGGAATCCTGGTTCGTATGCTACCTTGGGCGAAACACGATATGCTGTCCATATGGATAAGGCTTCAGGCGTTTTGTATTTTTTTGATGTTTCTGGGGAGTACGAAGCAACTGTCGAATTGGTAACTAGCCGTCCAGTCATTGGGGTCATCTCAGTGGATAATTACGATGATTTGGAGGATGCGACGTCTGACTCTGATATCAGCCATATCAATAGCTTTGTAGCTAATTTTGTTTCAGAATTTGCTAGTAAGTATGCTATGTTTTCTCGCCGTGTAGGGATGGATCGTTTTTATTTATTCACAGATTATACAGTACTCGAGGAATTGATGAATGATAAATTCTCTGTTATTGATACTTTCCGAGAAGAATCAAAACAGAGGCAACTAGCCCTAACTTTAAGTATGGGATTTTCTTATGGTGATGGAAATCATGAAGAGATAGGGAAAATTGCCTTGCTCAACTTGAACTTAGCAGAAGTTCGCGGTGGTGACCAGGTGGTAGTCAAGGAAAATGATGAGACCAAGAATCCAGTCTACTTCGGTGGAGGAACTGCTGCGTCTATCAAACGTACTCGTACACGTACGAGAGCCATGATGACAGCCATTTCTGATAAGATTCGAAGTGTTGACCAGGTTTTTGTAGTCGGTCATAAAAATCTAGATATGGATGCCTTGGGCTCTGCTGTCGGTATGCAGTTGTTTGCAAGTAATATTATTGAAAACAGTTACGCTGTCTATGATGCAGATAAAATGTCAGCAGATATCGAGCGTGCTATCCAGTTCTTAAAGAAGGAAGATACTACGAAACTCTTATCTCTTACAGATGCGATGAAGCTAGTTACAAGCCGTTCGTTATTGATTTTAGTGGATCACTCAAAGACGGCTTTGACCTTATCGAAAGATTTTTATGATTTGTTTGCTCAAACTATTGTTATTGACCATCATAGACGTGATCAGGATTTCCCTGAGAATGCAGTCATCACCTATATTGAAAGTGGAGCAAGTAGTGCGAGTGAGCTGGTCACAGAATTGATTCAGTTCCAAAATTCTAAGAAAAATCGTTTGAGTCGTATGCAGGCTAGCGTACTGATGGCTGGAATGATGCTGGATACCAAGAACTTTACATCTCGCGTAACGAGTCGAACCTTTGATGTGGCTAGCTACCTGAGAACACGTGGAAGCGATAGTATTGCTATCCAGGAGATTGCTGCGACAGATTTTGAAGAGTACCGTGAGGTAAATGAACTCATTTTACAAGGTCGTAAGCTAGCTTCAGATATCTTGATTGCCCAAGCTAAGGACTCAACCACTTATGACACCGTTGTTATCAGTAAGGCTGCCGATGCTATGCTGGCTATGTCCGGTATTGAGGCTAGTTTCGTTCTGGCAAAAAATACACAAGGATTTATCTCTATCTCGGCTCGAAGCCGTAGTAAAATCAATGTGCAACGTATTATGGAAGAGCTAGGTGGCGGAGGCCATTTTAATCTAGCGGCTGCGCAAATCGAGAATATGAGTCTGTCAGAAGTAGGAGAAAAATTGACTAAACTAATCTTGGATGAACTAAAGGAAAAGGAGAAAGAAGAATGAAAGTAATCTTTTTAGCAGATGTTAAAGGAAAAGGAAAAAAGGGCGAAATCAAGGAAGTGCCAACTGGCTATGCTCAAAACTTCCTGATTAAAAAGAATTTGGCCAAGGAAGCGACTGCTCAAGCAGTGGGTGAGTTGCGTGGAAAACAAAAATCAGAAGAAAAGGCTCATGCTGAAATGATTGCTGAAGCAAAAGCCATCAAGGCTAAGCTTGAAGCAGAAGAAACGGTTGTAGAGTTTGTTGAAAAGGTTGGACCAGATGGCCGTACATTTGGCTCCATCACTAACAAGAAAATTGCAGAAGAATTGCAAAAGCAATTTGGTATCAAGATTGACAAACGCAATATTCAAGTGCAAGCACCAATTCGAGCAGTAGGTTTGATTGATGTACCAGTGAAAATCTATCAAGATGTTACAAGTGTCATCAATCTTCGTGTAAAAGAAGGTTAAGTTTACAACTTCTTGACAAGATTGTAAAAGGAAGGAAAGTCGGATGGCAGAAGTAGAGGAACTGCGAGTTCAACCTCAGGATATTTTGGCAGAACAATCTGTTCTGGGGGCTATTTTTATAGATGAGAGTAAGCTCGTTTTTGTTCGAGAATACATTGATTCTCGGGACTTCTTTAAGTATGCTCATCGGTTGATTTTCCAAGCGATGGTAGATTTGTCGGATCGTGGGGAAGCGATTGATGCGACGACGGTTCGGACGATTTTGGATAGTCAAGGGGATCTGCAAAATATTGGCGGCCTGTCCTATCTTGTCGAAATTGTCAACTCTGTACCAACCTCAGCTAATGCGGAATATTATGCTAAAATCGTAGCCGAAAAGGCTATGCTACGTCGCTTGATTTCCAAGTTGACAGAGTCTGTCAACCAAGCCTATGAGGCTTCTAAGCCTGCAGATGAAATCATCGCTCAAGCTGAAAAGGGACTCATTGATGTTAGCGAAAATGCCAATCGTAGTGGGTTCAAGAATATTCGCGATATTTTAAATATCAACTTTGGGAACCTAGAAGTTCGGTCACAACAAACAACGGATATCACAGGTATTGCAACGGGCTACCGTGATTTGGACCATATGACGACAGGTCTGCATGAGGAGGAGTTAATTATCCTAGCGGCGCGACCAGCGGTTGGTAAGACGGCCTTTGCCTTAAACATTGCTCAGAACATTGGGACTAAGTTGGACAAGACAGTTGCCATCTTTTCGCTGGAAATGGGTGCGGAAAGTCTAGTAGACCGTATGTTGGCAGCAGAAGGTTTGGTGGAGTCTCATTCTATCCGTACGGGTCAATTGACTGATGAGGAGTGGCAAAAGTATACCATTGCCCAAGGGAACCTAGCCAACGCGAGTATCTATATTGATGATACGCCAGGGATTCGGATCACGGAAATTCGTTCGCGGTCACGCAAACTGGCTCAAGAAACGGGCAATCTAGGATTGATTTTGATAGACTACCTACAGCTTATTACAGGGACTGGTCGTGAGAACCGCCAACAAGAAGTTTCTGAAATTTCTCGTCAGTTAAAAATTCTAGCCAAGGAATTGAAAGTTCCAGTCATTGCTCTTAGTCAGTTATCTCGTGGAGTGGAACAGCGTCAGGATAAGAGACCAGTCTTGTCTGATATTCGTGAATCGGGTTCTATCGAGCAGGATGCGGATATCGTAGCTTTTCTATACCGTGACGACTACTACGATCGTGCGGGTGAAGAAGAGGAAGGAATTCCAAATAACAAGGTTGAGGTTATCATCGAGAAAAACCGTAGTGGAGCTCGCGGAACGGTGGAATTGATTTTCCAAAAAGAATACAATAAATTTTCAAGTATTTCAAAGAGGGAGGCATAAGATGTCAGATGCATTTACAGATGTAGCCAAGATGAAAAAAATCAAAGAAGAAATCAAGGCACATGAGGGACAAGTCGTTGAAATGACTTTGGAAAATGGCCGTAAGCGCCAAAAAAATAGATTGGGTAAGCTAATTGAGGTTTATCCATCTCTATTTATCGTTGAATTTGGGGATGTTGAGGGAGATAAACAAGCTAATGTCTATGTTGAATCCTTCACCTACTCAGATATCTTGACAGAAAAGAACTTGATTCGCTATCTAGACCAAGAATCCTAAAATGAAGTGAGCTTTGCTCACTTTTTTCTTTTTCTCCCGAATAGTATAAACGAGGGTAACCTCAGAAATTTATATTATTAAGGAGAATGAATGACGTTTTTTAAATCAGGAGTTAAGAAGAGTAGATGTACTCAGTTGAGTGTAGGGCTGGCTACTTTGTTCGTTACGAGTACCTTTTTGTTTGGTGGGGAATCGGTTCAAGCCGACAGTGTAGCGCGTGGAGATGATTATCCGCTTCACTACAAAAATGGTAGTGTAGAAATCGACCAGTGGCGGATGTATTCTCGCCAGTGTACCTCTTTTGCGGCCTTTCGTTTGAGTAGTGTAAATGGCTTTGAGATTCCTCCTGCTTACGGAAATGCGAATGAATGGGGACATCGTGCAAGGCGAGAAGGCTACCGTGTGGATACTAAGCCAGAAGTTGGAGCTATTGCTTGGTCGACAGAAGGTTATTATGGGCACGTGGCCTGGGTATCAAATGTATCAGGGGATACGATTGAAATCGAAGAGTATAACTATGGGGTTCGAGAAAAGTATAACCGTCGAAAAGTCAAGGCTAGTTCGATGACAGGTTTTATTCATTTCAGGGATTTATCCGCTACCCATAGTGTGAGTGAGGGTTCTCGTAACTCAGAGCTTCCGTCCAGCGGGACAATAGTATTCACGGGGAAATCGCCGATTATGGACCAACCGTCAAGTACAGGACAGGTTATTGATTACTATTATGCTGGTGAGAGTGTGAGTTATGATCAAGTTCTTGAAAAGGATGGTTATAAGTGGCTCGGCTATCTATCCTACAGTGGTGCTAGAAGATATGTGCAGTATGCAGAGTTAAGCAATACAGAGAAAGGCTGGAAAAAAGAAGGAGGGAGTTGGTATTACCGAGAGAATGGTAAGCTAGTGATAGGCTGGAAAAAAGTTAACGACAATTGGTATCATTTAAAAGAAAATGGGGCCATGTCAACTGGCTGGATTAAGGATGGCTCTCACTGGTATTATCTAAAGGCTTCAGGTGAGATGCAGACGGGATGGCTCAAGGAAAATGGAACATGGTATTATTTGGAGAGTTCAGGGGCTATGAAGTCTAGCCAGTGGTTCCAAGTAGGAGGAAAGTATTACTACGTTAATGCTTCAGGGGCTTTAGCAGTGAATACCACTGTGGATGGCTATCAAGTAGATAGTAACGGAGCTAGAATCTAGAAAGAATATAAAAAAGAGGACTTCATTACCATTTGCCTATTCTTTCCGATGGTATTTTTCTCTGCTTTCCTTTATAATGGGTGTATGGACAAGAAAAAATTATTATTAATTGATGGATCTTCTGTTGCTTTTCGAGCTTTTTTTGCGCTCTATCAGCAGTTGGATCGTTTTAAAAATGCTAATGGCCTTCATACCAATGCAATCTATGGCTTTCAACTCATGTTGAATCACGTCTTGGAGCGTGTTGAGCCCAGTCATGTTTTGGTAGCTTTTGATGCAGGTAAGACGACTTTCCGTACAGAGATGTATGCAGACTACAAGGGTGGTCGTGCTAAAACTCCAGATGAGTTTCGTGAGCAATTTCCCTTCATTCGTGAGTTGCTAGATCATCTTGGGATTCGCCACTATGAGTTGACCCAGTATGAAGCAGATGATATCATCGGGACCCTAGGTCGCTTGGCTGAGAAGGATTCTTTTGAAGTGACTATTGTCAGCGGAGACAAGGACTTGATCCAGTTGACGGATGAGCATACAGTGGTTGAGATTTCCAAGAAAGGTGTGGCTGAGTTTGAGGCCTTTACACCAGATTACCTTATGGAAAAGATGGGCCTCACACCAGCTCAGTTCATTGATCTTAAGGCTCTTATGGGGGATAAGTCTGATAATATCCCTGGCGTCACTAAGATTGGTGAAAAGACGGGTATCAAGCTCTTGCTGGAGCATGGTTCGCTTGAGGGTATTTATGAAAATATTGATGGGATGAAGGCTTCTAAGATGAAGGAAAATCTCATCAATGACAAGGAACAAGCCTTTTTGTCTAAAACCTTGGCAACCATTGATACTCAGGCACCAATTGAGATTGGCCTTGATGATTTGGTCTATAATGGCCCAGATGTGGAAAATCTCGGGAAATTCTACGATGAGATGGGCTTCAAACAGCTCAAGCAAGCTCTAAATGTGTCATCAACGGATGCGCCTGAAAGTTTGGATTTCGCCATCGTTGACCACGTCAGTCAAGACATGCTGAGCGCAGACTCCATCTTCCACTTTGAACTTTTTGGTGAGAACTACCATACAGATGACTTGGTTGGTTTTGCCTGGTCCTGCGGGGATAAACTTTACGTCACAGATAAACTTGAGCTCTTGCAAGAGCCGATTTTTAAGGAATTTTTAGAAAAAACAGCTCTGAAAGTGTATGACTTTAAGAAAGCGAAGGTTCTTTTAAATCGCTTTGGTTTGAATTTACAGGCTCCTGCTTTTGACAGTCGTTTGGCAAAATACTTACTCTCAACAGTCGAGAACAATGAAATCTCAACTATTGCGAATCTCTACGGCCAGACTTATCTGGCTGATGATGAGACTTTCTACGGTAAGGGGGTCAAGAAAGCTATCCCTGAGAGAGAGAAATTCTTGGAGCATTTGGCTCGCAAGGTTGCTGTATTGGTTGAGACTGAACCGGTTCTACTTGAAAAACTCAGTGAACATGGGCAGTTAGACCTTCTCTATGACATGGAGCAACCTCTGGCTTTTGTCCTTGCCAAGATGGAAATCGCTGGGATCAAGGTCAAAAAAGAAACCCTACTTGAGATGCAAGCTGAAAATGAGATCGTCATTGAGCAACTCACTCAAGAAATCTACGAGTTAGCTGGTGAAGAGTTTAATATAAATTCACCTAAACAGTTGGGCGTACTTCTCTTTGAAAAACTGGGACTTCCTCTAGAATACACCAAGAAAACCAAGACAGGTTACTCGACAGCCGTGGATGTGCTGGAGCGTCTGGCTCCTATTGCACCGATTGTCAAAAAAATTCTAGACTACCGTCAGATTGCTAAGATTCAATCTACCTATGTAATTGGCTTGCAGGATTGGATTTTAGATGATGGCAAGATCCACACGCGCTATGTGCAGGATTTGACTCAGACTGGGCGTCTGTCTAGTGTAGATCCAAACTTGCAAAATATTCCTGTGCGTTTGGAGCAAGGCCGTCTCATTCGTAAGGCTTTTGTGCCTGAGTGGGAGGATAGTGTGCTGCTCAGCTCGGACTATTCACAGATTGAATTGCGCGTTTTGGCTCATATTTCTAAGGATGAGCATCTGATTAAGGCCTTTCAAGAGGGAGCAGATATCCATACTTCGACGGCCATGCGGGTCTTTGGAATTGAACGCCCTGAGAATGTGACTCCAAACGACCGTCGTAATGCCAAGGCGGTTAACTTTGGAGTGGTTTACGGGATTTCAGATTTTGGTTTGGCGAACAATCTTGGTATTAGTCGTAAGAAGGCCAAAGCCTACATTGATACCTACTTTGAGCGTTTTCCTGGGATTAAAAACTATATGGAAGAAGTGGTACGTGAAGCGCGTGATAAGGGATATGTAGAGACCCTCTTCAAGCGTCGTCGAGAGCTACCAGATATCAATTCGCGCAACTTTAACATTCGTGGTTTTGCAGAGCGAACTGCCATTAACTCCCCTATTCAGGGTTCGGCAGCAGATATCCTCAAGATTGCTATGATCCAGCTAGACAAAGCTCTAGTTGAGGGTGGTTATCAGACCAAGATGCTCTTGCAAGTGCATGATGAAATCGTCCTTGAAGTTCCGAAATCAGAACTAGCAGCTGTCAAAGCTCTAGTGAAACAAACCATGGAAGAAGCCATCCAACTCAGTGTTCCTCTTATCGCAGATGAAAATGAAGGGGCAACCTGGTACGAGGCTAAATAAGAAAGCTAGGATAGAGTTTGAAGCAGTTGCCTTCAAACTCTTTTTCATAGTTTTCTGTAAGCAGTTTCCTTGACTTTTCCTAGTATTTGCGTTACTATATGTCCATATAAGATATGGGAGTCTGTGTACAGTCTGAGAGGAAGTGTTAAACTTCGACCGCACCTGATCTGGGTAATGCCAGCGTAGGGAACGATACTTAGCCGAATTCTGCACCTTTTCCATATATGGAAGGGGTTTTCTTTTTATCAAAAGGAAACCTGAGAAAAGGAGGTTTTTATGAAAGCAAGCATTGCCTTGCAAGTCTTACCCTTATCACAGGGGATTGATCGAATTGCTATTATCGATCAGGTTATTGCTTATCTGCAAGCTCAGTCCGTGACCATGGTGGTGACACCATTTGAAACGGTCTTGGAAGGGGAGTTTGATGAGCTCATGCGCATTCTCAAAGACGCGCTAGAAGTGGCAGGGCAGGAGGCAGATAATGTCTTTGCCAATGTCAAAATAAATGTAGGAGAAATTTTAAGTATTGATGAGAAACTTGAAAAGTATACTGAGACGTCACATTAGTCTATTGGGTTTTCTAGGAGTCTTGTCAATCTGGCAGTTAGCGGGAATATTCAAACTTTTACCCAAGTTTATCCTGCCAACCCCTCTTGAAATTCTCCAGTCCTTTGTTCGTGACAGAGAATTTCTCTGGCACCATAGCTGGGCGACCTTGAGAGTGGCTTTACTAGGTCTAGTGCTGGGTGTCTTGATTGCCTGTCTCATGGCGGTGCTTATGGACAGTCTGACTTGGCTCAATGATCTTATCTACCCTATGATGGTGGTTGTTCAGACCATTCCGACCATTGCCATAGCGCCTATCTTGGTCTTGTGGCTAGGCTATGGAATTTTACCCAAGATTGTCTTGATTATCCTGACGACAACCTTCCCTATCATCGTCAGTATTTTGGATGGATTTAGGCATTGTGACAAGGATATGCTGACTTTGTTTAGTCTGATGCGAGCCAAGCCTTGGCAAATCCTGTGGCATTTTAAAATCCCGGTTAGCCTGCCCTACTTTTATGCGGGCTTGAGGGTCAGTGTCTCCTACGCCTTTATCACAACTGTGGTATCTGAGTGGTTGGGAGGTTTTGAAGGTCTTGGTGTTTATATGATTCAGTCTAAAAAACTGTTTCAGTATGATACCATGTTTGCCATTATTATTCTGGTGTCGATTATCAGTCTTTTGGGTATGAAGCTGGTCGATATTAGTGAAAAATACGTGATTAAATGGAAACGTACTTAAATAGAGCGTTTTAGAAAAAGAAAAGAGGAAATGAAAATGAAGAAAACATGGAAAGTGTTTTTAACGCTTGTGACAGCTCTTGTAGCTGTCGTGCTGGTGGCTTGTGGCCAAGGCACTGCTTCTAAGGACAACACAGAAGCAGAACTCAAAAAGATTGACTTTATCCTAGACTGGACGCCAAATACCAACCACACAGGGCTGTATGTTGCCAAGGAAAAAGGTTATTTCAAAGAAGCTGGAGTGGATGTTGATTTGAAATTGCCACCTGAAGAAAGCTCGTCTGACTTGGTAATCAATGGCAAGGCACCATTTGCTATCTATTTCCAAGACTACATGGCTAAGAAATTGGAAAAAGGTGCAGGCATTACTGCCGTTGCCGCTATCGTTGAGCACAATACATCAGGAATCATCTCACGTAAATCTGACAATGTCAGCAGTCCAAAGGACTTGGTTGGTAAGAAATACGGAACTTGGAATGACCCCACTGAACTGGCTATGTTGAAAACCTTGGTAGAATCACAAGGTGGAGACTTTGAAAAGGTTGAAAAAGTACCAAACAACGACTCAAACTCAATTACACCGATTGCCAATGGCGTCTTTGACACTGCTTGGATCTACTACGGTTGGGACGGTATTCTTGCCAAATCTCAAGGTGTAGACTCCAACTTCATGTACTTGAAAGACTATGTCAAGGAGTTTGACTACTACTCACCAGTTATCATCGCAAACAACGACTATCTGCAAGACAATAAAGAAGAAGCTCGCAAAGTCATCCAAGCCATCAAAAAAGGCTACCAATATGCCATGGAGCATCCAGAGGAAGCAGCAGATATCCTCATCAAGAATGCACCTGAACTCAAGGAAAAACGCGACTTTGTCATCGAATCTCAAAAATACTTGTCAAAAGAATATGCAAGCGACAAGGAAAAATGGGGACAATTTGATGCTGCTCGCTGGAATGCCTTCTACAAATGGGATAAAGAAAATGGTATCCTTAAAGAAGACTTGACTGACAAGGGCTTCACTAACGAATTTGTAAAATAATGACAGAAATTAGACTAGAACACGTAAGCTATGCCTATGGCGATGAAAAGATTTTAGAAGATATCAACCTGCAGGTGAAGTCAGGTGAAGTAGTTTCTATCCTGGGACCTAGTGGTGTTGGAAAGACCACCCTCTTTAACCTAATCGCTGGGATTTTAGAAGTCCAGTCTGGGCGAATTGTCCTTGACGGCGAGGAGAATCCCAAGGGGCGCGTGAGTTATATGTTGCAAAAGGATCTCCTCTTGGAGCACAAGACGGTGCTTGGCAATATCATTCTGCCCCTCTTGATTCAAAAGGTGAATAAGGCGGAAGCCGTTGCCCGAGCGGATGATATCCTTGCGACCTTCCAGTTGACAGCTGTACGGGACAAGTATCCTCACGAACTCAGTGGAGGGATGCGTCAGCGTGTAGCCTTGCTCCGGACCTATCTTTTTGGTCACAAGCTCTTTCTTCTTGACGAGGCTTTTAGCGCCTTGGATGAGATGACCAAGATGGAGCTCCATGCTTGGTATCTGGAAATTCACAAACAGTTAGAGTTGACGACACTCATCATCACACATAGTATCGAGGAGGCCCTCAATCTCAGCGACCGCATCTACATCTTGAAAAATCGACCTGGACAGATCGTTTCTGAAGTCAAACTAGACTGGTCCCAGAGCGAAGACAAGGAAGTCCAAAAAATTGCCTACAAACGACAAATATTAGCAGAATTAGGCTTCGATAAGTAGGAAAATAGGGAGTTGGTGAAGATTATCCTTTACCAGCGCCCTTTTTCTTTAAAAAAATCAAAAATTTCGGTATAATAGTCAAAGATAGTCAAGGTTCAAAGAAGGAGTTTGATTTATTATGAGATTTAAAAATACATCAGATCATATCGAAGCCTATATCAAGGCAATTTTAGACCAATCTGGTATCGTGGAATTGCAGCGGAGTCAGTTGGCGGATACCTTTCAGGTTGTGCCGAGTCAGATTAACTATGTAATCAAGACACGCTTCACGGAAAGCAGAGGTTACTTGGTTGAGAGCAAGCGTGGTGGCGGAGGCTACATTCGCATAGGGAGGATTGAGTTTTCCAATCATCATGAGATGCTCCGCGATTTGCTTTACTCGATTGGTGAGCGAGTTAGTCAGGAGATCTATGAGGATATTCTCCAGCTTTTGGTGGAGCAGGACTTGATGACCAAGCAGGAGATGACCTTGCTGACTTCAGTAGCAACGGATCGTGTCCTAGGGGAAGAATCCTCAGTTGTCCGTGCCAATATGCTCCGACAGCTATTACAAGAGGTAGATAGAAAAGAGAAGTAAGATGAACTATTCAAAAGCATTGAATGAATGTATCGAAAGTGCCTACATGGTTGCGAGCCATTTTGGAGCTCGTTACCTAGAGTCTTGGCATTTATTGATTGCCATGTCCAATCACAGTTACAGTGTGGCAGGTGCGACTCTAAATGATTATCCTTATGAAATGGACCGTTTAGAAGAGGTTGCGTTGGAACTGACTGAAACGGACTATAGCCAGGACGAAACCTTTACGGAATTGCCTTTTTCCCATCGTTTGGAGGTTCTCTTTGCAGAAGCAGAGTATGTGGCCTCAGTGGTCCATGCAAAGGTGCTAGGGACAGAGCATGTTCTCTATGCGATTTTGCATGACGGCAATGCCTTGGCAACTCGCATCTTGGAGAGAGCAGGCTTTTCTTATGAAGACCAGAAAGATCAGGTCAGAATTGCTTCTCTTCGTCGCAATCTAGAAGAGCGTGCTGGCTGGACTCGTGAAGACCTCAAGGCTTTGCGTCAACGTCATCGCACAGTTTCTGATAAGCAAAATTCGATGGCCAATATGATGGGTATGCCTCAGAATCCAAGTGGCGGTCTAGAGGACTACACGCATGACCTGACGGAGCAAGCGCGCTCTGGCAAGTTAGAACCAGTTATTGGTCGTGACAGGGAAATCGCACGTATGATTCAAATCTTGAGCCGTAAAACCAAGAACAATCCGGTCTTGGTTGGAGATGCTGGTGTCGGGAAAACAGCTCTGGCACTTGGACTTGCTCAGCGTATTGCCAGTGGGGATGTACCTGCGGAAATGGCAAAGATGCGCGTTTTGGAGCTTGATTTGATGAATGTTGTTGCGGGGACACGTTTCCGTGGAGATTTTGAGGAGCGCATGAACAATATCATCAAGGATATCGAGGAAGACGGCAAAGTGATCCTCTTTATCGATGAACTCCACACCATCATGGGTTCTGGAAGCGGTATTGACTCGACTCTGGATGCGGCCAATATCTTGAAACCAGCCTTGGCGCGTGGAACTTTGAGAACGGTTGGGGCCACCACTCAGGAAGAATACCAAAAACACATCGAAAAGGATGCAGCTCTTTCTCGTCGTTTTGCCAAAGTGACGATTGAAGAGCCAAGTCTAGCTGACAGCATGACCATTTTGCAAGGTTTGAAAGCTACCTATGAGAAACACCACCGTGTGCAAATCACAGATGAAGCTGTCGAAACAGCTGTTAAGATGGCGCATCGTTACTTGACTAGTCGTCACTTACCAGATTCTGCTATCGACCTCTTGGATGAAGCGGCAGCAACCGTTCAAAACAAATCCAAGCATGTGAAAGCAGACGAATCAGACTTGAGTCCAGCTGACAAGGCTTTGATGGATGGCAAGTGGAAACAAGCTGCCCAGTTAATCGCAAAAGAGCAGGAGGTCCCTGTCTACAAAGACTTGGTGACAGAATCTGATATTTTGACCACCTTGAGTCGCTTGTCAGGGATTCCAGTCCAAAAACTGACCCAGACTGATGCTAAGAAATACCTTAACCTCGAAGCAGAACTACACAAACGTGTCATCGGCCAAGATCAAGCTGTTTCAAGTATTAGCCGTGCTATTCGTCGTAACCAGTCAGGTATTCGCAGTCACAAACGTCCGATTGGTTCCTTTATGTTCCTGGGACCAACGGGTGTCGGAAAGACTGAATTGGCCAAGGCTCTGGCAGAAGTTCTTTTTGATGACGAATCAGCTCTTATCCGCTTTGATATGAGTGAGTATATGGAGAAATTTGCAGCTAGCCGTCTCAACGGTGCCCCTCCGGGTTATGTGGGCTACGAAGAAGGTGGGGAATTGACAGAGAAGGTTCGTAATAAGCCTTACTCCGTACTCCTCTTTGATGAGGTCGAGAAGGCACACCCAGACATCTTTAATGTTCTCTTGCAGGTCTTGGATGATGGAGTTCTAACAGACAGCAAGGGGCGCAAGGTTGACTTTTCAAATACCATTATCATCATGACGTCAAACCTTGGTGCGACAGCCCTTCGTGATGACAAGACTGTCGGTTTTGGGGCCAAGGACATTCGTTTTGACCAAGAAAATATGGAAAAACGAATCTTCGAAGAGTTGAAAAAAGCTTATCGACCAGAGTTTATCAACCGTATTGATGAAAAGGTGGTCTTCCATAGCTTGGATAGTGAACACATGCAGGAAATTGTTAAGATTATGGTGAAACCATTGATTGCTAGCCTAGCAGAGAAGGGCATTGACTTGAAACTGCAAGCTTCGGCACTGAAGTTACTAGCAAGCCAAGGATATGATCCAGAAATGGGAGCTCGCCCACTTCGCAGAACACTGCAAACAGAGGTGGAAGACAAGCTAGCCGAGCTCCTCCTCAAGGGAGAACTGGTAGCAGGTAAGACTCTCAAGATTGGTGTCAAAGCTGGTCAATTAAAATTTGATATTGCTTAAAATGGGAGAGTCAGGAGTAATCCTGATTCTTTTTTGCCACCTTTTTATAAAAAATAATAAAAATCTATTGACAAAATAAAAATATAGTATATAATAAAAACACAGAAAACAAAAATATCAAAAATTATAAAAAGGTAAAACGTTTATGAAAAAGAAAACAGCAGTGGTATTTGGGACCTTTGCCCCTCTCCATCAAGGGCATATCGATCTGATCCAGCGAGCGAAGCGTCAGTGTGACCAGGTCTGGGTAGTCGTTTCAGGCTACGGGGGAGATCGAGGGGAGCAGGTAGGCTTAAGTCTTCAAAAACGATTTCGCTATATCAGAGAGGCTTTTCGTGATGACGAATTGACCTCTGTCTGCAAGCTGGATGAGACCAACCTTCCCCGTTACCCTATTGGCTGGCAGGAGTGGTTGAACCAGATGTTAGCGGAGATTTCCTATGATGAAACCCAGCAAGAACTGACTTTTTTTGTGGGAGAAGAAGAATACCAGCAAGAGCTATCTAGACGTGGATTTGGAACCGTCTTGCAAGAAAGAAAGTTTGGTATCTCAGCGACTATGATTCGAGAAAATCCAAGCAAATATTGGAAATACATTGCTCAACCCTTCCGTCGTCAGTTTACTAAGAAAGTGTTGATTATGGGAAGTGCCAGCAATGGGAAGACTACTCTAGCCAAGGATTTGGCAAGGTATTACGATGCGCCCGTTAGTCTGGAATACGCGCGTGAGTACCAAATTAAAAATAACGTTCGCGACGATGAATTGACTCCAAAGGATTATTATTATCTCCTGTTGGGGCAGTATGACCAGACCTCAAAGCTAATCGATAGCAATGCCAATCGAGGCCTAGTGATAGCCGATACCAACTCCTTGGTAACCAAGGGTTACTATGATTATTACATGGAGGCTGAGGCTCAAGAGGACTTATCAGGAGAAACCTTTGACAATCTTTTTGTCTCTATCTTGGCTAAGGAAAAATGGGACTTGATTCTCTTTGTGCAGCCTATCGGCTCTTATGTCAATGACGGATTTAGAGATATGACCATGGCGGAAGACCATATTCGCTACAGTTTTTCCCAGCATCTGGATCAGATGAGGGAGAGATATTTAACCACTATTCCTTTAGTTTATCTAGCGGAGGATTACCTAGGAAATTATGAAGCAGCAAAAGTGGCTATCGATGCCATTTACAAAGCAGATTAGGAGAAGATTATGAAAAAACTAACTAAAAAAATCACACAATTTATCGAAAACTTTAAAAATGTCCATGCAGAAGCTCGCAAGATTGGTTTTGCAGGAACCATGCGCCTGCTCTGGAAAGATCTCTTTGTCGGCCGTAGTCTTTTCCAGTGGTTGTATCTCATCGCCTTGTCAAGTGTTCCCTTGATCTTGGAATTCACGCAAAATATAGAAAGTCATGACTGGCTGAGCTTGTTTGCATCTTGGACTGGGATTGTCTGTGTTATCTTGGTAGCAGAAGGTCGTGCAAGCAATTATCTCTTTGGAGCCATTAACTCGGCTATCTATTTGATTTTGGCAATGAATGCGACTTTTTATGGCGAAGTCTTGACGACTGTTTACTTCTTTGTCATGCAGCCGATTGGTCTCTATGCTTGGTTGTCCAATCGTATCAATGACCAAGGAAAACCAGAAGAATCCCACTTTGAAGCTAAGAAATTATCTGTGATTGACTGGCTCAAGTACTTGACCTTGACTGCCATTATCTGGATTGGTATGGGCTTGGCTTACCAAAGTATCCATAGTGCTCGCCCTTTCCGTGATAGTGTTACCGATGCGACCAATGGTGTTGGTCAGCTCTTGATGACACGTCTCTACCGTGAGCAATGGATTTTCTGGATTGCAACTAATCTCTTTAGTATCTACCTCTGGTGGGGTGAAAATATCCACATTCAAGGGATGTACTGGGTTTACACACTCAATAGTCTAGTGGGATGGTACCAATGGACCAAGGCAGTTCGAAAGGAGGCTTAAAATGGTAGATAAGAAGATTCCATCAGGGATGACGGAAAAAGAATATTATGAAATTCATGCCAGTCAGGAGGAGTTTTTAGACTGGTACTACAAGCAGGAACTCCCTCAATATGAAAAACCAAGTGTGACAGTAGATATGGTGGCTTACTGCTTTGTCGAAGGAAAGATCAAGCTCTTGCTAATTCGTCGCAAGGCCCACCCTTATCAAAACTGTTTGGCTTTGGTTGGAGGCTTTATGGATAAGGGAGAGGATGCTGCGCATGCCTGTCAGCGCGAGGTGAGAGAAGAAGTCAATCTCGATCTTCCTTTAGAAAAAATCGAGCAATTGATGACAGTTTCGACCCCTGGTCGTGATCCACGGGGCTGGACAGTGACCATTGCCCACTTGGTTTATCTGCCTAGTCGTGCCTTAGATCTCGTTCAGGCTGGAGACGATGCTAGGGATGTGGTTTTTGTAGATGTGGATTTTCGGACGGGCAAGTGCTTCTTAGAGGGAGTAGAGTTGGAGGAGCAAGCCTTCGCCTTTGACCATTATGCCATTATCCAAGAGTCCATCAAACGAATCCAAGGCCGTCTCGATTGGAATCCGACCTTCCTTTATCTGCTGGAGGAAGAGTTCACTGTTTACGAAGGAACTGAACTGGTCAATCTCATCAACCCAGGTCGCCCAATCGTCAGCAATAACTTTCTCGTAAAATACGGCGAATATGTAGAAGAAGTCGGACTCAAACGAGTGCCTAAAAAGAAACCAAGAAAAACCTATCGATTGAGATAAAGAGGTCGGGACCAAAATCCCGACCTCTTTATTTATTATCATTTTTTATGAATGGCTATCTTTCTTAGAATTACACAAGAGCGATGCAAAAAATAGGACTCTAATCTAAGAAATTTTCTATTTTTTCGTTTCGATTACGAATTGAAATAGTGGAGGGAACAATTTTTAAAATAGTTTCTCTAAATAGTTGACAGATTCAAGGCCCAATGTTACAATTATATTACAAAAAGATTTCTTAATATTTCAAAAATGTTACAAAGGAGTAGAAAAATGAAAAAGAAAACCTATATCAAATTGATGGCAGCGACTGTATTGGCTTCTACCTTGCTACTGGGAGCCTGTGGAAATAAAAACGAAACCACTCAAACCAGTAGCTCTGCAAAGACAAGTCAATCATCAAGCTCTAAAGCGGCTTCTTCTAGCAAAGAAAGCAAGACTCAAAAATCTTCAAGCTCAGCTTCATCTGAAAAGACTCAGGCATCTTCTGGTCAGTCTTCTGCAACGATAGACCAGTCACAAGCGAAACCGGCACCTGAATCAAGACAAGAACAAGCAACTCTTAGTCAACAAGCCCCATCTCAGGCACCTTCAATTCAGCAAGATTCTCAAGTCCAGTCTAACCAGTCAGGCTATGATCCAACAACTGACCGCAAACTTCAAGACAAGCAAGCAGAACACAACAAACGCTACAAGGGAGTTTTAACCATGGTGGATGGTGACTTCTCAGCTGCAGCAGGCAACTGGAAGGGAGCAAATGGCGAAACCATTACAGTTTCATCAGGGGGCCAATTCACAGTAGAAACTGCAGATGGAAAGAAAGAAAATTATTCTATCAGAGGCTACTCTTACACTCTTGATGACGGCAAGTATAATGCCAAAGTCGGAGGAGGAAAAATCATCCAAATTACAACAGGTGCGGATGGTAAAGTTTCAAGCGTTGCCTTGATTCAATAATAAAATTTGGTGTTTTAACTCTTACTAGAAATCGTTCTGTAAAAGAGTGAGTCAACTGTTTTTCACTTAGTTTCTCCAAGAGAAAGTGGTATAATAAAAAAATCAAAGGAAAACGAGTGATAATACATGGCGGATAAACTAATCTTACCTCAAAACACACGACTGATGGGAGTATTTCTTGGATTTGTAGGTGGTTCTTTGGATGTGTTTTGCCATATTCAATACCATAGTTTGGTAGCGACACAGACAGGGAATATTCTCCTACTGATATCTGATTGGCACGACTCAAATGTTACCAATACGATGCTACGATTCTGCTCCATTATTTTCTTTTCTCTAGGATTTCTGTTTGCATTGCACATGAAAGAATACCGCAAAACGGCCTACTGGCGGGTTAAGATGCTGCTCCCTTTATTTATTGGAACTCTTATTCTACCTTTCTTTTCACGATTTCCTCTATTAGAAGTTCCTTTCATCGCTTTTGGAACAGGAATGATGATGCTAACATTTACGGGCAGTTTGATTGAAGATCATCCCTATGTCATTTTTATGACATCTGGAAATTACCGAAAGATGCTGACCGCTTTGTATCGCATTGCTAGAAGAGAAGGAAATATCCAAGAATACCGTCGTCAGGCCTTAAATTATGGGATTGTTGTAGGAAGTTTCATAGTGGGCGCAATCAGCTTGGCTGTATTGATGCATTTTCTTCATGAATGGTCTATATGGATTGTCAGCCTCAATTTGTTTTTGATTATGTCCTACTATATAGCTAGAGTGAAGCAATTAGATTTACAAGATGAAAACATATAAAAAACGGCAAGACTCATTTTTGATCCTTGCCGTTTTTGTGAGTTGTAGATGTGAGACTATGCTTTGTCTAATTGCAAGAGTGCTTCAATCTCTGCTAGGGTGCTGGCTTGTGAAATGGCTCCACGAAGTTTGGCAGCGCCAGATGTTCCCCGGAGGTAGTGAGGAGCGAGGCCGCGGAATTCACGAACGGCTATATTTTCTCCTTTGAGGTTAATCAGGCGTTTCAAATGTTCGTAGGCGATTTTCATCTTGTCCTCGAAAGTCAAATCAGGGAGAATTTCTCCTGTTTCAAAGTAGTGGTTGATTTGATTGAAGAGGTAGGGATTACCCATGGCTGCTCGGCCAATCATAACTGCGTCAGCACCAACTTCTTCGATGCGTTGTTTAGCATCTTGAACTGTACGGATGTCACCGTTGGCGATAAATGGGATCTTAGTCAGTGCTTGGGCTACATCGTGCAAGGTTTCGAGGTCTGCGTGGCCTGTGTACATTTGTTCGCGGGTACGGCCATGCATAGCGAGGGCAGAGACACCTGCAGCCTCTGCTGCGAGGGCATTCTCCACGGCCAGGGATGGATCAGACCAGCCAGTGCGCATTTTGACAGTGAGGGGGATATCAAGGACAGATTGGACCTTGTTGATAATAGAGTAGATCTTGTCTGGATCCTTGAGCCACATAGCGCCAGCTTCGTTCTTCACGATCTTGTTAACAGGGCAGCCCATGTTGATATCGACGATATCAGTCTTGGTGTTTTCTTGAATGAATTCTGCTGCGCGTGCGAGGCTGTCTTCATCGCTACCAAAAAGTTGGATAGAGACAGGGTTTTCGCCTTCATCGATATGAAGCATATGCAAGGTTTTTTCATTGTTGTATTGGATACCCTTGTCAGATACCATTTCCATTACAACGAGTCCAGCTCCGAGCTCTTTTGCGATGGTACGAAAGGCTGAGTTGGTCACGCCAGCCATGGGTGCTAAAACGGTACGATTGGGAATCTCAACATTGCCAATCATAAAAGGTGTATTAAGATTTGTCACGAATGAGTTCCTCCAGGTCGTTTTCATCAAAGTTATAAGTTGTTTGGCAGAATTGACAAGTGATTTCTGCCCCGTGGTCTTCCTCTTTCATTTCCTCAAGGTCTGAGCTTGGAAGGCTGGCAAGAGCGTTCATAAAACGGTCTTTGCTGCAGTCGCATTGGAAACGAATTTCTTCTTCAGATAGGCGTTTGTAGGATTCGTCACCGTAGATAGCCTTGAGGAGAGATTCGATATGGTCTTCGCTTTCCAGAAGTGTTGAGATAGCTGGCATTTCTTGGATGCGTTTCTCAAAGCGAGCAATCTCTTCTTCCTTGGCTCCTGGCAATACTTGGAGAAGAAAACCACCGGCAACATTGACCTTGTCATCTTTATCCAAAAGAACATTGAGGCCGACTGCTGAAGGGGTTTGTTGACTTTCAGTCAGGTAGTAGGCTAAGTCTTCACCGATTTCCCCAGAGATGAGGGGAGTCATGGAGTTGTAGGGATTTCCAGTACCGTAGTCTGTGATAACGAGAAATTGGCCATTGCCGACAAAAGGTCCGACAAGGACTTCACCAGTTGCAGTCTTTTTGATGTCAACACCTGGATTTTGAACGTAGCCTTTGACGTTTCCCTTGGTATCTGCAACCGTGATGATGGCACCAAGAGAGCTGGTTCCAAGAACTTTAACTGTTAGCTTGGTATTTCCTTTTTCATTGGCTGCGAGAATCTGGCTAGCGATAAGGGTACGGCCAAGTGCAACAGTTGAACTGGCTTGAGTTTGATGTTTTTCTTGAGCAGTGCGGACGGTTTCAGTGCTATCAAGGACAAAAGCACGAAAGGCTCCGCTTTCTGATATAGTTTTAATAATTTTATCCATACCTTCTATTTTAGCATAAAAATGCCCAAAGGGGGAGCCGTGTGTTTGTTGTTTCTGAGGAATAATGACGAGAAAATCGGCCTTAAAATAAAATGAGAAACAGATTATTTCAGCATTTGAAAGATTTATGCTATGCTTGTAGGAGAAAATGAAAGGGGTAACAAATGTATTTAGGTGATTTGATGGAAAAAGCCGAATCTGGCCAATTTTTAGTCCTTTCCTTTCTATTACAAGATTCGCAGACAACAGTCAAGAAAGCCATGGAAGAAACAGGTTTTTCAAAGGCGACCCTAACCAAGTACATTTCTCTGATTAACGAAAATGCCTTGGAAAGAGGGCTAGAGCTGACCATCCACTTGGAAGATGAAAATCTACGTTTGTCGATTGGTGCTGCCACAAAGGGGAGAGAGATTCGGAGCTTGTTTCTAGACAATGCCATTAAATACCAAATTTTGGTTTACCTTCTCTATCACCAACAGTTTCTAGCTCATCAGTTGGCTCAAGAATTGATGATTAGTGAGGCCACGCTTGGTCGCCACTTAGCTAGTCTAAATCAGATTTTGTCAGAGTTTGACTTATCGATCCAAAATGGCCGTTGGCGAGGTCCGGAGCATCAGATTCGCTATTTCTATTTCTGTCTTTTCCGCAAGGTCTGGTCCAGTCAGGAGTGGGGAGGTCACATGCAGAAAGCTGAGAGAAAACAAGAGATTGCTACCCTAGAAGAAATCTGCGGTGCTAGCTTGTCTTCAGGTCAGAAATTGGACTTGGTTCTCTGGGCTCACATCAGTCAACAGCGCCTCCGGGTCAATGCCTGTCAGTTTCAAGTCATAGAAGAAAAAATGCGAGGGTATTTTGACAATATTTTCTACCTTCGTTTGCTGAGAAAGGCTCCGTCCTTTTTTGCTGGGCAACACCTTCCTCTAGGGGCTGAGGATGGTGAGATGATGGTATTCTTTTCATTTCTCCTTTCCCATCGTATCTTGCCCCTTCATACTATGGAGTATATTCTTGGTTTTGGAGGGCAATTAGCCGATTTGCTGACGCAATTGATTCAAGAGATGAAGAAAGAGGAGTTGCTGGGGGACTACACAGAGGACCATGTCACCTATGAACTCAGTCAGCTTTGTGGTCAAGTTTATCTCTACAAGGGCTATATTTTACAAGATCAGTACAGATACCAGACAGAGAATCGCCATCCCTATTTGCTGATGGAACATGATTTTAGAGGGACTGCAGAAAGAATTTTTCATATTTTGCCTGCCTTTCATCAGCGGACCGACCTGGATAAGAAAATTCTCTGGGAATGGCTCCAGTTGATAGAGTATATGGCAGAAAATGGTGGCCAACATATGAGGATTGGTCTGGATTTGACATCTGGTTTCCTTGTCTTTTCTAGGATGGCTGCCATTTTGAAACGGTATTTGGAATACAATCGTTTCATTACCATAGAAGCCTATGATCCTAGTCGACATTATGATTTGTTAATTACCAACAACCCGATTTATAAGAAGGAACAAACACCAGTTTATTATTTAAAAAATGATTTGGATATGGAGGATTTAGCTACGATTCGTCAGATGCTATTTGCCTAAAAGACCTGAATTTTCAGGTCTTTTTTGTGAAATTCGCACAATCTCCTCACATTTTTTTAAAATTTTAAAAAAATTGATAAACAAGAAAGCGCTTTATTTTGTATACTAGTTACTGTAAAGAGGAATCCCCTCAAGATTTTATCAGGAGGACAGCACATGTCACAAGAAAAATACATCATGGCTATTGACCAAGGAACGACCAGTTCTCGTGCCATCATTTTTAACAAAAAAGGAGAAAAGGTCAGCTCTAGTCAAAAAGAATTCACTCAGATTTTTCCTCAAGCAGGTTGGGTTGAGCACAATGCCAATGAAATTTGGAACTCTGTTCAGTCAGTTATCGCGGGTGCTTTCATCGAAAGTGGTGTGAAACCAAGTCAAATCGAAGCAATCGGGATCACCAACCAGCGTGAAACAACTGTCGTCTGGGATAAGAAAACAGGGCTCCCTATCTACAATGCTATCGTTTGGCAATCACGTCAAACTGCTCCTCTGGCTGAACAACTAAAAAGCCAAGGTTATGTGGAAAAATTCCATGAAAAGACTGGTTTGGTTATCGATGCTTACTTCTCTGCTACCAAGGTTCGTTGGATTTTGGACCATGTAGAAGGCGCTCAAGAGAGAGCAGAAAAAGGAGAATTGCTCTTTGGTACTATCGATACTTGGTTGGTTTGGAAATTGACTGACGGTGCGGCTCATGTGACGGACTACTCAAATGCAGCCCGTACAATGCTCTATAACATTAAAGAACTCAAATGGGATGATGAGATTTTGGAAATCCTCAACATTCCTAAGGCTATGCTTCCAGAAGTTCGTTCTAACTCTGAAATCTACGGCAAGACTGCTCCATTCCATTTCTACGGTGGAGAAGTACCAATTTCAGGTATGGCTGGGGACCAACAGGCAGCCCTCTTCGGTCAGTTGGCCTTTGAACCAGGTATGGTCAAAAATACTTATGGAACAGGTTCTTTCATTATTATGAACACTGGTGAAGAGATGCAGTTGTCTGAAAACAACCTTTTGACAACGATTGGTTATGGAATCAACGGCAAGGTTTACTATGCCTTGGAAGGTTCTATCTTCATCGCAGGAAGTGCCATTCAGTGGCTTCGTGATGGACTTCGCATGGTTGAAAATTCACCAGAGTCTGAAAAATATGCTCTCAATTCTCACAACAATGACGAAGTCTATGTCGTACCTGCCTTTACAGGTCTAGGGGCTCCATACTGGAATCAAAACGCTCGTGGTTCGGTCTTTGGCTTAACTCGTGGAACAAGCAAAGAAGACTTTATCAAGGCGACTTTGCAATCTATCGCTTATCAAGTGCGTGACATCATCGACACGATGCAAGTGGATGCGCAGACAGCTATCCAAGTCTTGAAGGTAGATGGTGGTGCAGCCATGAACAACTTCCTCATGCAGTTCCAGGCTGACATCTTGGGAATTGATATCGCCCGCGCTAAAAACTTGGAAACAACTGCCCTAGGTGCAGCCTTCCTAGCAGGATTGTCAGTGGGCTACTGGAAGGACTTGGATGAGTTGAAACTCTTGAACGAGACAGGAGAACTCTTTGAGCCATCCATGAACGAATCGCGCAAGGAACAACTCTACAAGGGCTGGAAGAAGGCTGTGAAAGCAACGCAAGTCTTTGCGGAAATCGACGACTAATACGGTTTCTTGATGCAATGATCAGCTTAAGAATGAAACGACTCAGTTAGAAAGTGTGTAAATATGGAATTTTCAAAGAAAACACGAGAATTATCAATTAAAAAAATGCAGGAACGTACTCTGGATCTTTTGATTATCGGTGGAGGAATCACAGGGGCAGGTGTAGCCTTGCAGGCAGCAGCAAGTGGTCTTGAGACTGGTTTGATTGAAATGCAGGACTTCGCAGAAGGAACATCTAGCCGTTCAACAAAATTGGTTCACGGAGGTCTGCGTTACCTCAAACAATTTGACGTGGAAGTAGTCTCAGATACAGTTTCTGAACGTGCAGTGGTTCAACAAATCGCTCCACACATTCCAAAACCAGATCCAATGCTTTTGCCAGTTTACGATGAGGATGGAGCGACATTTAGCCTCTTCCGTCTCAAAGTAGCCATGGACTTGTACGACCTTTTGGCAGGGGTTAACAATACGCCAGCTGCTAACAAGGTCTTGAGCAAGGAAGAAGTCTTGGAACGCCAGCCAAACTTGAAGAAAGAAGGTTTGGTAGGAGGTGGGGTTTATCTTGACTTCCGTAATAACGATGCGCGTCTCGTGATTGAAAACATCAAACGTGCCAACCAAGACGGTGCACTCATTGCCAACCACGTTAAGGCAGAAGGCTTCCTCTTTGACGAAAGTGGCAAGATTACAGGTGTTGTAGCTCGTGATTTGTTGACAGACCAAGTCTTTGAAATTAAGGCTCGTCTGGTTATTAACACAACAGGTCCTTGGAGCGACAAGGTACGTAATTTGTCCAATAAGGGAACCCAATTCTCACAAATGCGTCCAACCAAGGGAGTTCACTTGGTAGTGGATTCAAGCAAAATCAAGGTTTCACAGCCAGTTTACTTTGACACAGGTTTGGGTGACGGTCGTATGGTTTTTGTTCTCCCACGTGAAAACAAGACCTACTTCGGTACAACTGATACAGACTACACAGGCGATTTGGAACATCCAAAAGTGACTCAGGAAGATGTAGATTATCTACTTGGCATTGTCAACAACCGCTTCCCAGAAGCTAACATTACTATCGATGATATCGAAAGCAGCTGGGCAGGTCTTCGTCCATTGATTGCAGGCAATAGCGCTTCTGACTACAATGGTGGAAACAACGGAACCATCAGCGATGAAAGCTTCAATAACTTGATTGCGACTGTCGAAGCTTATCTCTCGAAAGAAAAGACGCGTGAAGATGTTGAATCTGCTGTCAGCAAGCTTGAAAGCAGCACATCTGAGAAACATTTGGATCCATCTGCAGTTTCTCGTGGTTCGAGCTTGGACCGTGATGACAATGGCCTTTTGACCCTTGCTGGTGGTAAAATCACAGACTACCGTAAGATGGCTGAAGGAGCTATGGAGCGCGTGGTTGACATCCTTAAAGCCGAATTTGACCGTAGCTTTAAACTCATCAACTCTAAGACTTACCCTGTTTCAGGTGGAGAATTGAACCCAGCAAATGTGGATTCAGAAATCGAAGCCTTTGCTCAACTTGGAGTTTCACGTGGTTTGGATAGCAAGGAAGCTCACTATCTAGCAAATCTATACGGTTCAAATGCACCGAAGGTCTTTGCCCTTGCTCACAGCTTGGAACAGGCGCCAGGACTCAGCTTGGCAGACACCTTGTCCCTTCACTATGCAATGCGCAATGAATTGGCTCTTAGCCCAGTTGACTTCCTCCTTCGCCGTACCAACCACATGCTCTTCATGCGTGATAGTTTAGATAGCATCGTTGAGCCAGTTCTGGATGAAATGGGACGATTCTATGATTGGACTGAAGAAGAAAAAGCAGCCTACCATGCGGATGTCGAAGCAGCTCTTGCTCAAAACGATTTAGCAGAACTAAAAAATTAAGAAAAACTAGAAGAGAGGGAGGGCAGCATTCCTTGTCGCTCGCCCCTTCTTTTAAATGGAGACAAAGATATGATGAAAGAATTATTTGGAGAATTTTTGGGGACCTTAATCCTGATCCTCCTAGGAAATGGTGTTGTTGCAGGTGTGGTTCTTCCCAAAACCAAGAGCAACAATTCAGGATGGATTGTGATTACTATGGGATGGGGAATTGCTGTAGCTGTTGCAGCCTTTGTATCTGGCACGCTCAGCCCAGCCCACCTAAATCCAGCTGTGACGTTTGCTATGGCCTTAAAAGGAACGCTCTCTTGGGCTTCTGTTTTCCCTTATATCCTAGCCCAATTCGCAGGAGCGATGGTGGCTCAGATTTTGGTTTGGTTGCAATTCAAACCACACTATGAGGCGGAAGAAAACGCAGGAAATATCCTAGCGACATTTAGTACTGGACCAGCAATCAAGAACACAGTATCGAACTTGGTTAGCGAAATCCTTGGAACTTTTGTTTTGCTCTTGACAATCTTTGCCTTGGGACTCTATGACCTTCAAGCCGGTTTAGGGACCTTTGCAGTGGGAACGTTGATTGTCGGTATCGGTCTTTCACTAGGTGGGACAACGGGTTATGCCTTGAACCCAGCTCGTGACCTTGGACCTCGTATCATGCACAGCATCTTGCCAATTCCAAACAAGGGAGACGGAGACTGGTCTTATGCTTGGATTCCTGTTGTGGGACCTATCCTCGGAGCGTCCTTAGCAGTCCTCGTATTCTCACTTTTCTAAGATAAAAGAGTGATTGGCAACAGAGTTTGAGATGGAAATCTCAGGCTCTTTTTTGTCTTTATTTATGACAAAAAGATTGATATCTTAACTTATCTTAAAATAAGCTAAAACGAACTTTTAAGTTATGGTAAACAGTTGAAAAAAAGGTTGATAAAATGGTACAATGTTAGGAAGATAAGGTAGTAAATGCATAGTTGCATAGCTTTTTTGAAAAATCATAGAAAATTGAACACACTAACTATGGGAAAACACAGAAAATTATATATGTTTTTGGGACAGACCGTCCTATATTTTGTAATCTTACTTGGTTTGCTTTATTTTTTTAGTTACCTTGGTCAGAGTCAAGGAACCTTTATTTATAATGAGTTCTAGTTTGAAGGAGAAGAAAAACCGTGTCTAATAAACCGATAAAAGATATGATTGAAACGATTGAGCACTTTGCTCAAACACATCCAACATATCCTGTCTACAATGTTTTAGGTCAAGAGCACACTTATGGTGATCTGAAGGCTGATTCAGATAGTTTAGCTGCAGCTATCGATCGACTTGGCTTGCCTGAGAAATCTCCAGTCGTCGTTTTTGGTGGTCAGGAGTATGAGATGTTGGCTACCTTTGTAGCGCTGACTAAGTTGGGGCATGCCTACATTCCTATTGACAGCCATTCGGCCTTGGAACGAGTTTATGCTATCGTAGAAGTTGCAGAGCCAAGTTTGATTATTGCCATTTCAGAATTTCTATTAGAGCAAACAAGCACACCGATGCTGAATTTAGAGCAAGTTCATGAAGCTTTTGCTCAAGCTTCTAGCTACGAGATGAACCATCCAGTCAAGGGAGATGACAACTACTACATCATCTTTACTTCTGGTACGACTGGTAAGCCAAAGGGAGTGCAGATTTCCCATGATAATCTCCTCAGCTTTACCAACTGGATGATTACAGATAAGGAATTTGCGACGCCAAGTCGTCCACAAATGCTGGCTCAGCCCCCTTATTCTTTTGATCTATCTGTCATGTACTGGGCACCGACTTTGGCACTTGGTGGCACGCTTTTCGCTCTTCCTTCAGCCATTACTCAGGACTTCAAAAAACTCTTTGCGACGATTTTTTCCTTGCCCATTGCTATCTGGACCTCAACACCTTCCTTTGCAGATATGGCCATGTTGTCAGAAGACTTTAACAGTGAGAAAATGCCAGGAATCACGCATTTCTACTTTGATGGTGAAGAATTGACGGTCAAAACAGCTCAAAAACTACGTGAGCGATTCCCACATGCCCGTATTATCAATGCCTACGGACCAACAGAAGCGACAGTAGCTTTGTCAGCAGTTGCTGTAACAGACGAGATGTTGAAGACTCTCAAACGCCTGCCAATCGGCTATACCAAGGCGGATTCTCCGACCTTTATCATTGATGAGGAAGGTAAGAAAGTTCCAAATGGTGAACAGGGAGAAATCATCGTTTCTGGGCCAGCTGTTTCAAAAGGTTATATGAATAATCCTGAAAAAACAGCAGAAGCTTTCTTTGAATTCGAAGGTCTTCCGGCCTACCATACAGGGGATGTAGGAACTATGACAGATGAGGGCTTGCTTCTCTACGGTGGACGCATGGACTTCCAGATTAAGTTCAATGGTTATCGCATTGAGCTTGAAGATATCTCTCAAAATCTCAACAAATCTCGCTATATCGAGTCGGCTGTTGCTGTTCCACGCTATAACAAGGATCACAAGGTGCAAAATCTACTGGCCTATGTCATCCTAAAGGACGGTGTCCGTCAGCAGTTTGAACGTGATATCGATATTACCAAGGCTATTAAGGAAGACTTAGCAGATATCATGATGTCTTATATGATGCCATCCAAGTTTCTCTATCGAGACAGTTTGCCACTAACGCCTAATGGTAAAATTGATATTAAGGGCTTGATTAATGAGGTAAACAATAGATGATGGAGCTTTACAAACAGCTACCTCATTTGGAACCTTATGGTGATCTTCAGTACTTTTTATACGTAATTGTTGCGACTTTACCTATCTTCATCGGTCTTTTTTTCAAGAAACGTTTTGCCTTGTACGAGGTACTTGTTAGTCTCTTCTTTATCGTCACCATGTTGGTCGGTGGAAAGACGAATCAAATAAGCGCACTTATCCTTTATGTCATCTGGCAAGTACTTCTTGTATCATTCTACAAAAGGTACAGGAAACAACGGGATAGTAAATGGATATTTTACCTGGTTAGCTTTCTATCCCTATTGCCAATCGTTTTTGTGAAGGTATCTCCTGCTATTCATGGACCTCAATCTTTGTTTGGCTTTTTAGGGATTTCTTACTTGACCTTTCGTGCAGTTGGGGTTATCGTTGAGTTGAGAGACGGTGTTATCAAGGATTTAACGATTTGGCAATTCTTACGTTTTCTTCTCTTTATGCCAACTTTCTCAAGTGGTCCCATTGATCGTTTTAAACGTTTCAATGAAAATTACGAGACCATTCCTGAGCGGGATGAGCTGATGGATATGCTAGAAGAGGCTGTCAAATATATCATGCTGGGCTTCCTTTACAAGTTTATCTTGGCTCACATTTTAGGAGAGATATTACTGCCTCCGCTGAAAAATTTGGCCTTACAGACAGGTGGTTTCTTTAATCATTATGCTCTGGCGGTGATGTATACCTTTGGTCTAGACTTGTTCTTTGACTTTGCGGGCTACTCTATGTTTGCCTTAGCCATTTCAAACTTGATGGGTATTCATAGTCCTATCAACTTTAACAAGCCCTTTTTGTCTAGGGATTTAAAAGAGTTTTGGAATCGCTGGCACATGAGTCTGTCTTTCTGGTTTCGTGACTTTGTCTTTATGCGGATGGTGATGGTCATGACCAGAAAGAAGATTTTTAAAAATCGCAATGTGACCTCAAGTGTAGCCTACATTCTCAATATGCTGATTATGGGGTTTTGGCATGGTGTGACTTGGTATTACATCGCCTATGGACTTTTTCATGGGATTGGGCTAGTCATCAATGACGCTTGGGTTCGTAAGAAAAAAGCGCTCAATAAAGAACGGAAAAAAGCTGGAAAGGGTTCCTTACCTGAGAATCGCTGGATTCAGTTGCTTGGCATGGTTGTCACCTTCCATGTCGTGATGGTTTCATTCTTAATCTTTTCTGGATTTTTGAATGATTTATGGTTTAAAAAATAAAAGGATATGAAAAATGGATATCAAATCAGAAGTTATTGAAATTATTGATGAGTTGTTTATGGAAGATGTTTCTGACATGATGGATGAAGATCTTTTTGATGCTGGTGTTTTGGATAGCATGGGGACGGTTGAATTGATTGTTGAGATTGAAAATCGTTTTGACATTCGTGTTCCAGTGACGGAGTTCGGTCGTGATGACTGGAATACGGCTAATAAAATCGTAGCAGGTATCACGGAGTTGAAGAATGCTTAAACGCTTGTGGCTGATCTTCGGTCCTATCTTCATTGCTGGCCTTTTGATTCTTTTACTCATCTTTTTTTATCCAAGTACAACAAGTCATAATCTGACGGAGGAGAAGTACTCAGCGGCTTCTGTTAGTGCAGAGAGTTTTAAAGAGAGAAGCCAAAAAGTAAGGGCTCTTACGGATCCAAATATGCGTTTTATTCCTTTTCTAGGGTCTAGTGAATGGATTCGATTTGATAGTGTCCATCCAGCTGTTTTAGCGGAAAAATACCATCGTCCCTATCGTCCTTACTTTCTAGGTCAAGCAGGAGCAGCCTCTCTAAATCAATATTTTGGTCTACAGCAAATTTTGCCAGAAATAGAGAATAAGCAGGCTGTATTTGTGATTTCGCCTCAGTGGTTTACGGAGACAGATTATGAACCCGCAGCGTTTCAGAGATTTTTTAACAGTGACCAATTGACAGCTTTTTTGGGAAATCAATCTGGTGACATTGCTGCAAAGCATGCGGCTATTCGATTGTTAAAGCAGAATCCTAATGTTGCATTAAAAGGCATTGTTCAAAAACTGTCAAAGGGTGAAGAATTATCAGAGGTTGATCAAGTTGCTATTGATATTTTTGCGCGATTCAATGAAAAGCAATCCGCTCTCTTTGGACAATTCTCCATTCGAGGAAAACTCAAGTACAAGGAACACGTGGAGAACTATTTAAAGGATCTTCCGGATCAATTTTCTTATGATGAGTTAGAAAAAATTGTTCGTAAGGACGCGGAAGCAAATACGACCAATAACGATATGGGGATGGAAAATCATTTCTATACGAGAGAGGTTCAAAAGGATTTAAAAAAATGGGAAGGGTATCAAAAAAATTACAACTTCCTCAAGTCCTCTGAATACAATGATTTGCAGCTGGTCCTCAATCAATTTGCTAAGTCGAATGTCAATGTGCTCTTTGTCATTCAGCCGGTTAACAAGAAGTGGATGGAGTACACAGGACTCAGCGAAGAGATGTACCAGCATGCAGTGGAGAAAATTCGTTACCAATTAGAAAGTCAGGGTTTTACCAATATTGCTGATTTTTCAAAAAATGGAGGAGATCCATATTTTGTTAAAGATACCATTCATCTAGGATGGTTGGGATGGCTAGCTTTTGATAAGGTTGTCAATCCCTTCTTGACGGATCCGACTCCAGCTCCAGACTATAAGATGAATGACCGCTTCTTTAGCAAGGACTGGGCGACCTATGATGGGAATATCAAAGATTTCCAATAAAAAGAGTTAAAAGTTTGGGATTTGAACCCAGACTTTTTTGTTTAAATGGCGAATGTTTTAGATGAAAATAAGTCAAAAGTTTCAAAATTTTTAGAAATAGCGTATAATATAAAAGAGAAAAAGAAAAGAAAAGGATTTTAAAATGAATAAACGTTCTTTGTTACCTGTCTTGTCGACAGCTCTATTAGCCCCAACCCCTTTTTAGCTGGACAAGTCTACGCTGAGGAAGCAACAACTCCTGCAGAAAGTTCAGCTGTTGTAGCGACTCCTGCTACGTCGGCGACTTCAGCTCCTGTTGAGAGCCCTGCGGTACCGGAAACTTCGGCAACTTCAGAAGCAGTTGCACCTGTAGAAGCTCCGTCAGCTCCTGCTGAATCTACTAAAAGCGAAGAAAAGGACACCGTTATCTTACACACCAATGATGTCCATGGTCGTATTGTAGAGGAAAAGGGAGTAATTGGAGATGCCAAGTTAGCGACTGCCATTGAGCAGGAACGCGCGAAATCAAATCAAAAGACTCTCGTCGTAGATGCTGGAGACGCCTTCCAAGGTTTACCGATTTCCAACTCTACAAAGGGTGAAGCGCGTGCTGAAATTCTCAATCAGATGCAGTATGATGCCATGGCAGTAGGAAACTATGAGTTTGACTTTGGTTTGGACGAAGCTAAGAAATACAAGGAAATCTTGAAATTCCCATTACTTAGTTCAAATACCTACGTCAATGGTGCTCGTCTCTTTGAAGCTTCCACAATCGTTGATAAAGATAAGACTGTGGAAGGTGATGAATTTGTTGTAATCGGTGTGACAACACCTGAAACTGCTACAAAAACCCACCCGAAAAACATTAAAGGGGTAACTTTTACAGATCCAATCTCTGAAGTCAATAAGGTCATCGAAGAAGTTCAAGCCAAGGCTCGTGCAGAAGGTAAGGACTACCAACACTATGTTGTGCTTGCTCACCTCGGTGTAGATACCACAACTCCAGTCGAGTGGCGTGGTTCAACCTTAGCAGAAGCTCTATCTAAAAATCCTCGTCTCAAAGGCAAACGTGTGACAGTTATTGATGGGCATTCTCATACAGTAGCTTCCACAACTTATGGCGACAATGTTACCTATAACCAAACAGGAAGCTACCTTCATAATGTTGGGAAGGTTATCTACAAATCACGTCAGCTTTTGGGTAATCCTACGTTGATTGCAGCTGCTGACGCCAAGAAACTGACTGCCAATCCAACAGTTGAAAAACTAGTCAAAGACATTAAACAAAAATACGATGCTGAAAATGCTGTTGAAGTCGTTTCAAACAGCCCTGTGGAACTAAACGGTGATCGTGAAAATGTTCGAGTTCGTGAAACCAACCTCGGAAACGTCGTGGCAGACTCTCTCTATCAGTATGGTCAGACAGGATTTAGCCATCCGACTGACATCGCTGTGACAAATGGTGGTGGATTGCGTGAAACTATTGCAAAAGGCAAACCGATTACCAAAGGAAATGTCATTGCTGTTCTTCCATTTGGAAATACCATCTCACAAATCCAAGTGACTGGGCAACAAGTATTGGATATGTTTGAAAAGTCACTCGGATCTATCTTGCAGGTCGATAAAGATGGCAAGAAGGTCTTGGATGAGAACGGACAACCATTGCTAGAACCAAGTGGTGGCTTCTTGCAAGTTTCAGGTGTGAAGGTCTACTATGATACCAACCTACCATCAGGTAAACGTGTCTGGGCCATCCAGGTCAAAAACCGCACGACTGGTCGTTATGATCTCCTAGACCTCGCAAAAACCTACTATCTTGCAACCAATGATTTCCTAGCTGCGGGTGGCGATGGCTACACGATGTTAGGTGGTGCGCGAGAAGAAGGACCTTCTATGGATGCAGCCTTTGAAGAGTATCTGAAAACCGCTGATTTGACCCAGTATGAAAAGATCAATCCGAACTCACGGACGATTTCTGTGGATTCTAAAAACTTTAGTCTACCAGTAGAAACGCCTCAAACGAATGCAGCTGCTAACGATGCGACTACAAATGTGCCATTGACTTATGAGGTGGCAGGTCAATTTAGCAAGAAGGCAGTTGTCTCAGAAAAAGCTCTCCCAAATACAGGAAGTGAACAATCCATCTTCTTGCTCTTGATGGGTATGGTAGCTGGATTGTCAGGTATCTTATCGAGCCGAAAACCAAAGCTAAAATAGGTTAAATTTCACATCTAAAAGAGTCTAGGGAAACGTTTTTACGCCTTTTTCCCTTGACTCTTTTTTGGTTTATGATATAATTAACCAGTAAAGAATCGGTGGCTATCTAAGTTTTTTACGAAAAAGATAGCTAGGGAAGGAGTAACACATGAGACAGCTTGCACAGGAAATCGATAACTTTTTAAACGAGGTGATCTTGAGATCTGAGAACCAGCATGAAATTCTGATCGGGCATTGCACAAGTGACGTAGCCTTGACCAACACTCAGGAGCACATCCTCATGCTCTTGTCAGAAGAATCCCTAACTAACTCGGAGTTGGCCTGTCGCCTTAATGTCAGTCAGGCGGCAGTGACCAAGGCTATCAAGTCTTTAGTCAAAGAGGGTATGTTAGAGACATCCAGAGATCCTAAGGATGCGCGTGTAATCTTTTATCGACTGACAGAGCTAGCTCGACCAGTAGCGGCAGAACACCACCACCACCATGAGCACACACTCTCAGCCTATGAACAAGTAGCAAATCAGTTTACTCCAAATGAACAAGAAGTGATTCAGCGGTTTTTAACTGCTTTAGTAGGAGAAATCAAATAATGCGGTATATTACAGTAGAGGATTTGTCTTTCTATTATGATAAAGAACCTGTCCTCGAGCACATCAACTACAGTGTTGATAGTGGGGAGTTTGTCACCCTGACTGGTGAAAATGGAGCTGCCAAGACGACGCTGATTAAGGCGAGTCTAGGCATCTTGCAACCAAGATTTGGCAAGGTAACCATTTCAAAGACAAATACTCATGGAAAAAAGCTAAGGATAGCTTATCTTCCCCAGCAGATTGCTAGTTTTAATGCTGGTTTTCCAAGTACAGTTTATGAATTTGTCAAGTCGGGTCGCTATCCGCGAAAGGGCTGGTTCCGTCGTTTGAATGCCCACGATGAGGAGCATATCAAGGCCAGTCTAGACTCAGTTGGTATGTGGGAACATCGTGATAAACGAATTGGCTCCCTATCGGGAGGGCAAAAGCAACGAGCAGTGATTGCACGGATGTTTGCTTCTGACCCAGACATCTTTGTCTTGGATGAGCCGACGACAGGGATGGATGTGGGGAGCAAAAATGAATTTTACGAACTCATGCACCACAGCGCTCATCATCATGGCAAGGCCGTTTTGATGATTACCCATGATCCTGAGGAGGTCAAGGACTATGCGGATCGCAATATTCATCTAGTTCGTAACCAAGATTCGCCATGGCGTTGTTTCAACGTTCACGAAAGCGACCAGGAGGTGGAACATGCTTAGTTTGTTATCCTATGACTTTATGCAGCGTGCCTTCTTGGCGGTCATTGCCATGAGTCTCTTTTCTCCAGTTCTTGGTACCTTCCTTATCTTACGTCGTCAGAGTCTCATGAGCGATACCCTCAGTCACGTTTCTCTATCAGGAGTAGCCTTTGGTCTGGTTTTGGGAATTTCTCCAACTATTTCAACCATTGCCATTGTCTTGATCGCTGCGGTCTTTCTGGAGTATCTCCGTACGGTTTACAAGAACTTTATGGAAATCGGGACTGCCATCCTCATGTCAACAGGACTTGCAGTGTCTCTGATTGTCATGAGTAAGGGTAAAAGTTCTAGTTCTATGAGTTTGGACCAATATCTCTTTGGTTCGATTGTGACCATTAGCCGGGAGCAGGTGATTTTCCTCTTTGCCATTGCGGCGGTCGTTTTATTCTTGACTTTCTTATTCTTGCGACCAATGTACATACTGACCTTTGATGAGGATACGGCCTTTGTGGATGGCTTGCCCGTTCGTACCATGTCCATTCTTTTTAACATGGTGACAGGGGTAGCCATTGCCCTTATGATTCCTGCGGCAGGAGCTCTTCTGGTATCGACCATCATGGTTTTGCCAGCTAGTATTGCCCTGCGTCTGGGGAAAAACTTTAAATCCGTTATGTTACTAGCCAGCGTTATTGGCTTTTTGGGAATGGTGGCAGGACTTTATATTTCCTACTATGCGGAAACCCCTGCCAGCGCTAGTATTACCATTATCTTTGTAGCTGTCTTTTTATTAGTCAGTCTACTGAAACGTTTTATCAAATAGGAGAATGAAATGAAAAAACTGAGCTTACTACTAGCTAGTCTATGTGCCCTGTTTTTAGTGGCTTGTTCCAATCAAAAACAGGCAAATGGGAAGCTAAATATCGTGACAACCTTTTACCCTATCTACGAATTTACCAAGCAAGTCGCAGGAGATACTGCTAATGTAGAACTTCTAATCGGTGCTGGTACAGAACCTCACGAATACGAACCGTCTGCCAAGGCAGTTGCCAAAATCCAAGACGCAGACACCTTCGTTTATGAAAATGAAAACATGGAAACATGGGTTCCAAAATTGCTAGATACTTTGGATAAGAAAAAGGTGAAAACCATCAAGGCGACAGGCGATATGTTGCTCTTGCCAGGTGGCGATGAAGAAGAGGGAGACCATGACCATGGAGAAGAAGGCCATCACCATGAGTTCGATCCCCATGTTTGGTTATCACCAGTCCGTGCCATTAAACTAGTAGAGCATATCCGTGACAGCTTGTCAGCAGATTATCCTGATAAAAAAGAAACCTTTGAGAAGAATGCTGCTGCCTATATCGAAAAATTGCAAGCCTTAGATAAGGCCTACACAGATGGTTTGTCTCAAGCCAAACAAAAGAGCTTTGTGACCCAGCACGCTGCCTTTAACTACCTTGCCTTGGATTATGGTCTCAAGCAAGTATCCATCTCAGGTCTCTCACCAGATGCTGAGCCATCAGCAGCACGTTTGGCAGAATTGACAGAGTACGTCAAGAAAAATAAAATCGCCTATATTTACTTTGAAGAAAATGCCTCACAAGCCCTAGCCAATACACTTTCAAAAGAGGCAGGTGTCAAAACAGATGTCCTCAATCCTTTAGAAAGTCTGACAGAAGAGGACACCAAGGCGGGAGAAAATTACATCTCTATCATGGAGAAAAACCTCAAGGCTTTGAAACAAACAACAGACCAAGAAGGATCGGAAATCGAGCCAGAGAAGGAAGAAAACACCAAGACAGTTCACAATGGTTACTTTGAGGATGCAGCTGTCAAGGACCGTACCTTGAGTGACTATGCTGGTAACTGGCAGTCAGTTTATCCTTTCCTTGAAGATGGAACTTTTGATCAAGTCTTTGACTACAAGGCTAAGTTAACTGGCAAGATGACAAAGGATGAGTACAAGGCCTACTATAGAAAAGGCTATCAGACAGATGTGACCAAGATTAACATTACTGATAACACTATGGAATTTGTTCAAGGTGGACAAAGTAAGAAATTCACCTACAAGTATGTTGGTAAGAAAATCTTGACTTACAAGAAAGGCAATCGTGGCGTGCGCTTCCTCTTTGAAGCGACAGATGCGGATGCTGGACAGTTCAAGTACGTTCAGTTTAGTGACCACAATATCGCCCCAGTCAAGGCAGAACATTTCCATATCTTCTTTGGAGGTACTAGCCAAGAAGCCCTCTTTGAAGAGATGGATAACTGGCCAACCTACTATCCAGATAACTTATCTGGACAAGAAATCGCCCAAGAAATGTTGGCACATTGATGCAAGAGAGAATCCCGCAAATCTGCGGGATTTTTTGCTGGAAATGATTAGGTTGTTAGGTATTATAGTACCACAGTTGTGCTGTTCACAATGTGATAAAGAGGTCATTTTCTACTGGCTGATTCTCACTAGCTGGCGAATGCAAAAGCTACGATTGTACAAATTATAGAATCTTTTCAGGGGATTTAGGAAGGGAGCTTAGCCATATTGACGCTGCTATCGCTTTTTGTTATAGTCAAGGAGAGAGTGGCCTGAAACAATAGTTTATTCACAAGTTGTGGATAAGTCTGGGGAGAACAGGACATTTAGCTAATATCCTAGAGGGATCTTGAGAATTGCTCCGGAAACTAGTAACGTGCTTATCTTTCTAGTAGAAATCTTAGTCTAGTAGGGATTTGAGCAGGTCTGCCTGAGAGTGACAGGGTTAAAGTCTAAGAGCTGGAGTCTGAAAAAGCTAATTTTTAGGTATGTTTTCTTATCCACAGGTTGTGGATAACTTTTTGAATAAGCAAATTGATAAGAGAAAGAGATATGAGATGATGACGAACATAAAACCAAACGGACCATTACCAAGTCAGGTCCAGCTAACTTATCTGGGCGATGAGCTAGCAGCCTTTATCCACTTCGGTCCTAATACCTTTTATGACCAAGAATGGGGGACTGGACAGGAGGATCCTGAGCGCTTTAACCCAACTAAGTTAGATGCGCGGGAGTGGGTTCGAGTGCTTAAAGAAACAGGTTTTAAAAAGCTGATTTTGGTGGTTAAGCACCACGATGGTTTTGTGCTCTACCCGACAGTTTATACAGACTACTCGGTCAAGGCCAGCCCTTGGAGAGATGGAAAGGGGGACTTGCTCCTTGAAGTATCCCAAGTTGCAACTGAATTTGACATGGATATGGGAGTGTATTTGTCTCCTTGGGATGCCCACAGTCCCCTCTATCACGTGGACCGAGAAGCGGACTACAATGCCTATTATCTGGCTCAGTTGAAGGAAATCTTATCAAATCCTAACTATGGGAATGCTGGGAAATTTGCCGAGGTTTGGATGGATGGTGCTCGAGGGGAGGGGGCCCAGCAGGTCAACTATGAGTTTGAGACTTGGTTTGAGACTATTCATGACCTACAAGGGGATTGCTTGATATTCTCAACAGAGGGAACTAGTATTCGCTGGATTGGTAATGAACGGGGCTATGCAGGGGATCCCTTGTGGCAAAAAGTCAAGCCCGACCAGTTGGGGACAGAGGCTGCATTAGATTATCTACAGCACGGTGATCCCTCAGGAACGCTGTTTTCAATCGGCGAGGCAGATGTTTCCCTTCGGCCGGGTTGGTTTTACCATGAGGATCAGGATTCTAAATCTCTCGAGGAATTGGTCGAAATCTACTTTCACTCAGTGGGGCGGGGAACCCCTCTCTTGCTCAATATCCCGCCAAACCAAGATGGTCTCTTTGATGAACGGGATATCCAGCGACTGTATGAATTTAGAGCCTACCGTGACGAGCTCTATAAAGAAGATTTGGCTTTGGGAGCCAAGGTATCTGGTCCTGCTCTATCAGCAGACTTTGCTTGTTGCCACCTGACAGATGGACTAGAGACCAGTTCTTGGGCTAGTGATGTAGAACTGCCAATTCAGTTAGAGCTCGATTTAGGGGCTCCTAAAGCTTTTGATGTGATTGAGTTAAGAGAAGATTTGAAGTTGGGGCAACGTATAGCTGCTTTCCATGTTCAGGTAGAGCTGGATGGTGCCTGGCAGGAGTTTGGCTCTGGTTATACTGTTGGTTACAAACGTCTCTTACGAGGATCAGTCGTTGAGGCGCAGAAGATACGTGTGACCATTACAGAGGCACAGGCTTTGCCTTTGTTGACCAAAATTTCACTCTATAAAACACCTACCTTGTCGAGAAAAGAAGCTATTCAGCAACTAGAGTTTTCAGAAAAAAGTCTAGCTGTGACCAAGGGAGAAAATGTCCACTTTACAGTGAAACGCATAGAATCTAGCAGTCCTTTAGAAGCTAAGATTTCGATTCAACCAGGGACGGGTGTGCATGGTGTCGCTTATCGGGACGAGATTCAAGTCCTTGCGTTTCAAGTTGGCGAGACTGAAAAAAAGCTAACGCTACCAACCTTGTATTTTGCAGGAGATAAAACCTTGGACTTTTATCTGAATCTGACGGTAGATGGGCAGCTGGTTGACCAGCTTCAGGTCCAAGTTTCATAAAAGAAGAACCTTTGCGCGATGCAAAGGTTCTTTGGGTTAGGAGTGATTTGGTAGCCAGCTGAGGGTGAAGGTCAGTTGTTCAGCTTTCAAGAGGTCTTGGTGTTGAATGCTAGATACTATGGTCTTGTCCAATCGACATTCTTTGACAAAGTTGAAGTGGCTGTGGTTTTGCTCGGCATGGATATCCAGCCATTCATTTTCCTTAGCCAGGTAGATACGGAGATGATTAAAGAGGGGAATTCCGAGGTCATAGCTTGGTTTTCCTGGACAGGTCGGGTAGAACCCAAGAGCTGACCAGATATACCAGGCAGAGAGACTGCCATTGTCCTCGTCGCCAGGGTAGGCATCCCAGCTTGGTTTGAAGGCCTTCTGACGCAGCGTCTTGATGAGAAGGCTAGTGTATTCAGGATAGTTACTGTAGCGGAAGAGATAAGGAATGTGGAAGCTAGGTTGATTAGAAATGGCGATTTGCCCAAAAGGAGCTGTAGCCATCTCGCTCATTTCATGAATCTCGTAACCATAACCAGTTGTTTCAAATAGAGGAGCATCTTGACAGATTTTCAAAAGGTAGCGGCTAAAGTTTTCCTTTCCACCCATCAGTTGACTCAAACCTGGGATGTCATGTAAGACGCCTAAAGTCGCTTGAATAGCAGAACATTCGGCGTAGTCACGTCCCCAACTATAAGGAGAGAAGTCTGGTCGGAAGTTGCCTTGACTATCTCGCGCTCTCATGTAGCCCGTCTCGGCGTCAAAGAGATGGCGGTAATTCTGCGATGCGACCTTATAAGTTTGGGCGATGTCATTTTGACCAAGCTTTTCGGAACAGCTGGCGATACAAAAGTCGCTATAGGCATAGTCAAGGGTGTGGCTGACGCTTTCGTGGTGGTCGGTTGAAAGATAACCTAATTCTTGGTATTGAGCTAAACCGTGGCGACCGTTGATGCCAAGAGGATCAGACTTGGTGGCTGTCTCCAGCATGGCTTGGAGGAGTTCTTCTTCCAAGTCGGGGGCCATTTCCTTGCAGGCGCTATCTGCGATAATGCCGTCCAATAGAGTACCAGGCATCATACCACGTTCATCTGGAGCCAGCCATTTTGGAAGGAATCCAGTATCACGGTAGCTATTGAGGAAACCTTCTAGAAAGCGGTGATAGTGTTCCGGTATGATAAGGGCAAAGAGGGGGAAGGTGGTGCGGAAGGTATCCCAGAAACCATTGTTGCTAAAGAGGACGCCGGGTTTGACAGTACCAGTAGCCAGATCCATGTGGATGGCTTGCCCTGATTCATCAACCTCATAAAAAGTCTGTGGGAAGAGGAAGAGTCTGTAAAGGCAGTGGTCAAAGAAGGTCCGGTCGGTTTCCCCTGTCTCTAGTATGTCAAAACGATGGAGGAGATTTTCCCAATCTGCTTTCGCATTTACTTTACAGCTGTCAAAGTCCTTTTGAGGTAGATTAAGCAGAGCTTGAGAAGGCGATATGAAAGAAGTTGCTAGTTGAATCTCGGCTTGACTGCTTGCTAAGTCAATTCGCCAGTCTCCCTCTTCTTGTGTGATAGCAAGAATATCCGTATTCATTTGTAAAGTAGTAAACAGTATCAGCGGATTTTTGTTGGTCTCTGTTTTTCCCTCTTGACGCAGGGCAAGAGTCCGCTTATCTACTTGCTCTACGGTCAGTTCATCTGCTGCGTGAAGATAGAGGGAGAGGTTCTTGCCTTGCTTTTGTTCCAAACGAATAGAAGCGCCATAGCAAGTCGGTGTAAGCTGGGTTTCAATCTGATAGCGCAGGGAGAAAATCTTCAGATAATGAGGTTGGAAAGAGGCCTTATCCCTATCATAGGAAGACTGACGATGGAAGAGGCTGTCTCCCCCAGGCTGACCTGTGATAGGTGTCAGAAGGAGCCATGAGTAGTCCCCAATCCAAGGGCTGGGCTGGTGGGTTAAGCGAATCCCCTGAAAGATGGGCAGATGCGGATCGAAAAACCAAGCTCCCTCCTGGTCGCTGGTCTGGGGCACAAAATAATTCATCCCAAAAGGCACGCCTGTGTAAGGCAGGGTATTTCCCCGAGAAAAGGCGTGTTTGCTGGCAGTCCCAAAACGGGTATCGATGGTTTCAAGTAGTGGTTTCATAGTCTTTCCTTTAGCTGTTTTTCTACATTATATCAGAAAAATGAGACCTTTAGATATGGGGTTCGAAAGTAAGCAATTTTGTAGAAAAATGACTATCATTTGTGTATGTATTTTCTGTCTCAAAAACTATATACTGAACATGAAACTTGTTTGAAAGAGGAAATTGCACGATGATTTATTCGAAAGAAATTGTTAGAAAATGGCTAGACGAAGTAGCAGAGCGGGCTAAGGACCATCCAGAGTGGGTGGATGTTTTCGAGCGTTGCTACACAGACACCTTGGACAATACGGTTGAAATCCTAGAAGATGGTTCAACCTTTGTCTTGACTGGGGATATTCCTGCTATGTGGCTTCGAGATTCGACAGCCCAACTCAGACCCTACCTACATGTGGCTAAAAGAGATGCCCTCCTGCGTCAGACCATTGCAGGTTTGGTCAAGCGTCAGATGACCTTGGTACTCAAGGATCCTTATGCCAATTCCTTCAACATTGAGGAAAACTGGAAGGGTCACCACGAGACAGACCATACCGACCTTAATGGCTGGATTTGGGAACGCAAGTATGAGGTGGACTCGCTTTGCTATCCTTTGCAGCTGGCTTATCTCCTCTGGAAAGAGACTGGCGAGACTAGTCAGTTTGATGAGACTTTTGTCGCAGCGACTAAGGAAATTCTTCATCTGTGGACAGTGGAACAAGACCATAAGAACTCTCCTTATCGTTTTGTCCGCGATACGGACCGCAAGGAAGATACCTTGGTAAATGATGGCTTTGGCCCTAATTTTGCAGTGACAGGCATGACCTGGTCAGCTTTTCGTCCGAGTGATGACTGTTGCCAGTATAGCTACTTGATTCCGTCAAATATGTTTGCAGTCGTTGTCTTGGGGTATGTGCAAGAAATCTTTGCAGAACTAGACCTAGCTGATAGCTCGAGCATCATCGCAGATGCTAAACGTCTCCAAGCAGAGATCCAAGAAGGAATCGAAAACTACGCCTACACCACTAACAGTAAGGGTGAAAAGATTTACGCCTTTGAAGTAGATGGTCTAGGAAATGCTAGCATCATGGACGACCCTAACGTACCAAGTTTGTTGGCTGCTCCCTATCTTGGTTACTGTGATGTGAATGATGAAATCTATCAAGCAACTCGTCGCACCATTCTGAGTACTGAAAATCCCTACTTCTACCAAGGAGAATACGCTAGCGGTCTCGGAAGTTCTCACACCTTCTATCGCTATATCTGGCCCATTGCTCTTTCTATCCAAGGCTTGACAACAACAGACAAGGCGGAGAAGAAATTCTTGCTCGACCAGCTCGTTGCTTGCGATGGTGGAACAGGTGTTATGCATGAAAGCTTCCACGTAGATGACCCAACGCTCTACTCTCGCGAATGGTTCTCTTGGGCCAACATGATGTTCTGTGAATTGGTCTTGGATTACCTGGATATCCGCTAGTCAGTTCTTTAGTTAGATAAAAATAAAAATTTAAGTTAGAATGAGGTTTTACTTCATGGAAAATGTTGTTGTACATATTATCTCACATAGTCACTGGGACCGTGAGTGGTACTTACCTTTTGAAAGCCACCGTATGCAGTTGGTGGAATTGTTTGACAATCTCTTTGATCTCTTTGAAAATGACCCTGAGTTCAAGAGCTTCCACTTGGATGGTCAAATCATTGTCCTTGATGACTACTTGGAAATTCGCCCTGAAAATCGCGACAAAGTCCAAGGTTACATTGACGAAGGCAAACTCAAAATTGGTCCCTTTTACATCTTGCAGGATGATTACTTGATTTCTAGCGAAGCCAATGTCCGCAATACCTTGATTGGTCAAGCAGAATGTGCAAAATGGGGCAAATCAACCCAGATTGGTTACTTCCCAGATACCTTTGGAAATATGGGACAAGCTCCTCAAATCCTTCAAAAATCAGGTATTCACGTGGCAGCTTTTGGTCGTGGTGTCAAGCCGATTGGATTTGACAACCAAGTCCTCGAAGACGAGCAGTTCACTTCTCGGTTTTCAGAAATGTACTGGGAGGGTGCGGACGGCAGTCGTGTTCTCGGTATCCTCTTTGCCAACTGGTACAGTAATGGGAATGAAATCCCTGTTGATAAGGATGAAGCTCTGGCCTTTTGGAAACAAAAATTGTCAGACGTGCGTGACTACGCTTCGACCAACCAATGGTTGATGATGAACGGCTGTGACCACCAGCCTGTACAGCGAAATCTGAGTGAAGCCATTCGTGTGGCCAATGAACTCTTCCCAGATGTGACTTTTGTTCATAGTTCCTTTGATGACTATGTCCATGCAGTAGAAAGTGCTTTGCCAGAGCAGTTATCAACAGTTACAGGTGAGTTGACCAGTCAAGAAACAGATGGCTGGTACACACTTGCCAACACTTCTTCATCACGCATTTACCTCAAACAAGCCTTCCAAGAAAATAGCAACTTGCTAGAACAAGTGGTGGAACCATTGACTGTCATCACTGGCGGCCACAACCATAAGGACCAGTTGACCTATGCTTGGAAAGTCCTTCTACAAAATGCGCCACATGACAGTATCTGTGGCTGTAGCGTGGACGAGGTTCACCGTGAGATGGAAACACGTTTTGCCAAGGTTAACCAAGTTGGAAACTTTGTTAAGACCAATCTTCTCAATGAGTGGAAGGGCAAAATCGCAACTCACGAAGCCCAAAGCGACCATCTCTTTACCGTCATCAACACAGGCTTGCACGACAAGGTTGATACGGTCAGCACAGTGATTGATGTAGCGACTTGTGATTTCAAGGAATTGCACCCAACAGAAGGCTATAAGAAGATGGCAGCCTTGACCTTGCCAAGCTACCGTGTCGAAGACTTGGAAGGGCATGCTGTAGAAGCGAAAATCGAAGATCTGGGAGCTAACTTTGAGTACGATTTGCCAAAAGACAAGTTCCGTCAGGCTCGTATCGCTCGACAAGTGCGCGTGACAGTCCCTGTTCATCTGGCACCACTTTCTTGGACAACCTTCCAATTGCTTGAAGGAGAACAAGAACACCGTGACGGTATTTACCAAAATGGAGTGATTGATACGCCATTTGTAACGGTAAGTGTGGATGAAAACATCACGGTCTACGACAAGACAACTCATGAAGCTTATGAAGATGTTATTCGCTTTGAAGACCGTGGTGACATTGGAAATGAGTACATCTATTTCCAACCAAAAGGAACAGAACCTATCTATGCAGAGCTTAAGGGCTATGAGGTCTTGGAAAATACAGCTCGTTTTGCCAAGATCTTGCTCAAGCATGAATTGACAATTCCAGTAAGTGCAGACGAAAAACTGGATGCGGAACAAAGAGGCATCATCGAGTTTATGACGCGTGAAGCTGGGCGCTCAGAAGAATTGACAACCCTTCCTCTGGAAACAGAGATGACTGTCTTTGTTGACAATCCACAAATTCGTTTCAAGACTCGCTTTACCAATACTGCCAAGGACCACCGTATCCGTCTTTTGGTTAAGACTCATAACACGCGTCCAAGTAATGACTCTGAAAGCATCTATGAGGTAGTAACACGACCAAACAAACCAGCTGCTTCTTGGGAAAATCCTGAAAATCCACAACACCAACAAGCCTTTGTCAGCCTTTATGACGATGAAAAAGGGGTGACGGTAGCCAATAAAGGATTACACGAGTATGAAATCCTTGGGGACGATACGATTGCAGTGACCATTCTTCGTGCCTCAGGTGAACTAGGTGACTGGGGTTACTTCCCAACGCCAGAGGCTCAGTGTTTGCGTGAGTTTGAAGTCGAGTTTGCGCTTGAATGCCACCAAGCACAAGAACGCTTCTCAGCCTTCCGTCGTGCTAAAGCCTTCCAAACACCATTCACTAGTCTTCAAGTTGCTAAACAAGAAGGAAGTGTTGCTGCGACTGGTAGCCTCTTGAGTCATGCGGCACTCAGCTTACCACAAGTTTGCCCAACAGCCTTTAAAGTGGCGGAAAATGAAGAAGGATATGTACTCCGTTACTACAATATGAGCCAAGAAAATGTTCGCATATCAGAACACCAACAAACCATTCTGGACTTGCTTGAACGACCATATCCAGTTCATTCAGGACTATTAGCGCCACAAGAAATTCGTACAGAATTGATTAAAAAAGAAGACATTTAACAGTTTTAAAGTGTTTGATAACTAATACTATGAGATAGAAAGGAGGGGCGAAAGAGTAAGGATAAACTACTGATTCGCCCCTTTTTGGTGAAAATATGACGATTGCAACCATTGATATCGGAGGGACTGGGATTAAGTTTGCCAGTCTGACTCCTGATGGAAAAATACTAGATAAGACAAGTACACCGACACCAGAAAAGTTGGAGGATCTACTAGCTTGGCTAGACCAGTGCTTGTCAGGGCAAGATTATAAGGGCATTGCTATGAGCGTTCCAGGCGCGGTCAATCAAGAAACAGGTGTGATTGAGGGAATCAGTGCCATACCTTATATCCACGGCTTTTCTTGGTATGAGGCGCTTAGCTCTTATCAGCTACCTGTCCATCTGGAAAATGATGCCAACTGTGTTGGACTAAGTGAATTGCTAGCTCATCCAGAGATTGAAAATGCGGCCTGTGTCGTGATTGGTACAGGAATCGGCGGTGCCATGATTATCAATGGCAAACTTCACCGAGGTCGACACGGCTTGGGTGGTGAGTTTGGCTACATGACAACCATTGAACCAGCTGAAAAACTCAACAACTGGTCGCAACTAGCATCTACAGGAAACATGGTCCGCTACGTAATTGAAAAGTCAGGTCAGACTGACTGGGACGGTCGCAAGATTTACCAAGAGGCCGCAGCCGGAAATGCCCTTTGCCAAGAAGCCATTGAGCGCATGAACCGTAATCTGGCTCAAGGCTTGCTCAATATCCAGTATCTGATCGATCCAGATGTCATTAGTCTGGGAGGCTCTATCAGTCAAAATCCAGATTTTATCCAAGGCGTCAAAAAAGCTGTTGATGCATTTGTCGAAACCTACGAAGAATATACGGTCGCACCAGTTATCCAAGCTTGCACCTATCATGCAGATGCCAATCTCTATGGTGCCCTTGTCAACTGGTTGCAGGAGGAAAACCAATGGTAATCTTTACAGGACTTAGTCCCAAACAAGAGCAAGCATTAGAGTTGCTTAAAAAGCATATTTCGATAGCAGATGTAGAGGTAGCAGTCGCTCAGTCTGACCAAGCCTCTATCTCTATCAAGGGTGAGGGAGGCCACTATCAACTGACTTATCGCAAACCTCACCAACTTTACCGCGCCTTGTCCTTATTGGCAACAGCTCTAGTAGAAGGTGATAAGGTAGAGATTGAAGAACAAGCTGCTTACGAAGAGTTAGCCTACATGGCAGACTGTTCGCGCAATGCAGTGCTAAATGTGGCTTCTGCCAAACAGATGATTGAGGTCTTGGCTCTCATGGGTTATTCAACCTTTGAGCTTTACATGGAAGATACTTATCAGATTGAGGGACAACCTTACTTTGGTTACTTCCGTGGTGCCTACTCGGCTGAGGAGTTGCAGGAAATAGAAGCCTACGCCCAGCAGTTTGACATGACCTTTGTGCCTTGCATCCAGACCTTGGCTCATTTGTCGGCCTTCGTTAAATGGGGTGTCAAAGAAGTGCAAGAACTCCGTGATGTAGAGGACATTCTCCTTATCGGTGAAGAAAAAGTTTATGATTTGATTGACGGGATGTTTGCCACTCTGTCTAAACTGCAGACACGCAAGGTCAATATTGGGATGGACGAAGCTCACTTGGTTGGTTTAGGGCGCTACCTCATTTTGAACGGTGTTGTGGACCGTAGTCTCCTCATGTGCCAACACTTGGAGCGCGTGCTGGATATTGCCGATAAGTATGGTTTCCACTGCCAAATGTGGAGTGACATGTTTTTCAAACTCATGTCAGCAGATGGCCAGTACGATCGTGATGTGGAAATTCCTGAGGAAACTCGTGTCTACCTAGATCGTCTTAAAGACCGTGTAACCTTGGTTTATTGGGATTATTATCAGGATAGCGAGGAAAAATACAACCGCAATTTCCGCAACCATCACAAGATTAGCCAAGATATTGCCTTTGCAGGTGGTGCTTGGAAGTGGATTGGATTCACACCCAACAACCATTTCAGCTGTCTCATCGCTATTGAGGCCAATAAAGCCTGTCGTGCCAATGACATCAAAGAAGTCATCGTGACGGGTTGGGGGGATAATGGTGGGGAAACAGCCCAGTTCTCTATCCTACCAAGCTTGCAAATCTGGGCAGAACTCAGCTACCGCAATGACCTAGACCGTTTGTCTGCTCATTTCCAGACAAATACAGGTCTATCAGTTGAGGACTTTATGCAGATTGACCTAGCTAATCTCTTGCCAGACTTGCCGGATAATCTCAGCGGGATCAATCCCAACCGCTATGTTTTTTATCAGGATGTTCTTTGCCCGATTCTTGACCAGCACATGACACCTGAACAGGACAAGCCCCACTTTGCGCATGCTGCGGAGACCCTTGCTGCTATCAAAGACAAAGCAGGCATCTACGCCTATCTCTTTGAAACTCAGGCTCAGTTGAATGCTATTTTAAGCAGCAAGGTTGATGTGGGACGACGCATTCGTCAGGCCTACCAAGTAAACGATAAAGAAAGCCTGCAAGCAATCGCTAGACAAGAATTACCAAAACTTAGAAGCCAAATCGAACACTTCCATGCCCTCTTTAGCCACCAATGGCTGAAAGAAAATAAGGTCTTTGGCTTGGATACGATCGATATCCGTATGGGCGGACTTTTGCAACGCATCAAACGTGCAGAAAGCCGCATCGAGGCTTATCTGTCTGGTCAGATTGACCGCATCGAAGAATTAGACGTTGAAATCCTTCCATTTAACGATTTTTATGGAGACAAGGACTTTGCAGCCACAACAGCCAACCAGTGGCACACCATTGCGACAGCTTCAACGATTTATACGACTTAATACTCTTCGAAAATCTCTTCAAACCACGTCAGCTTCGCCTTGCCGTAGGTATGGTTACTGACTTCGTCAGTCTTATCTACAACCTCAAAACAGTGTTTTGAGCTGACTTCGTCAGTCTTATCTACAACCTCAAAACAGTGTTTTGAGCTGACTTCGTCAGTCTTATCCGGCAACCTCAAAGCAGTGCTTTGAGCAACCTGCGGCTAGCTTCCTAGTTTGCTCTTTGATTTTCATTGAGTATAAAAACAAGAACAGTGTCCCTTGTTCAGAGTGTTTCTCGTGAAACCTATTTCTTATAAAAAACTTCTCCACATAAAATAATTTGTGGAGTTTTTTCTATAATTAGTAGTTTAACCTAGCCATCAATTAGGAGTATACTAATAATGTAATCGTTATCAAACCTAAAAATTCGATGAAATCAGTTTTTAGGAATAAAAAGGGAGGAAATTATGAAAAAGTTTTCAAAGACCTTGAGAGATAACTGGATCTTTCTCTTGATGGTTTTACCAGGGGCACTCTGGTTGATTCTATTCTTTTACATTCCAGTATTTGGGAATGTGGTCGCCTTTAAAGACTACCATATGACCAGTAATGGTTTCATAGATAGTATTGTGAATAGTAAATGGGTCGGGTTAGATAATTTCAGATTCTTGTTTAGTTCAAAAGATGCCTTTATCATCACTCGTAATACCGTTCTCTACAATCTCGGCTTTATCTTTATCGGTTTGATTGTATCAGTAGGGATTGCCATTATCCTCAGCGAGCTTCGCTCTAAGAGAATGGTTAAGATTTTCCAAACGTCTATGTTGTTCCCTTACTTCCTGTCATGGGTTATCATCAGTTTCTTTACAGATGCTTTCCTAAACATTGACAAAGGGGTTTTCAACCATTTCCTAACATCCATTGGCATGAAGGAAGTCAACTTCTACGCTGACTTAGGCATTTGGCCATACCTTCTCCTTTTCCTAGGTATTTGGAAAGGCTTTGGATATAGCAGTGTCATGTACTATGCGACAATCATGGGAATTGACCCAACCTACTACGAAGCAGCAACAGTGGACGGGGCTAGCAAGTGGCAACGCATTCGCAACGTAACCATTCCTCAGTTGACTCCGCTTGTAACAGTTTTGACCATCCTTGCAGTCGGAAATATCTTCCGTGCAGACTTTGGTCTCTTCTATCAAATTCCACACAATGCTGGTCAGCTTTACAATGTAACCAACGTTTTGGATGTATATGTCTTTAATGGTTTGACTCAGACAGCAGATATCGGTATGGCTTCAGCAGCCGGTCTTTACCAATCCGTAGTCGGTTTGATTCTGGTTATCCTATCAAACTTGCTTGCAAGACGAGTTGATCCAAACTCAGCTTTGTTCTAGAAAGGAGGAGAATATGGCAGAAAAGAAAATTAAAAAAGAAAAAATCGATAATGTCGGCATTCACTCCTTCAGTAAGAAAGCAGATATCTTCTTTAGTATCATCTCTGGTTTGATCGCTCTTTCTTGTATCTTGCCCTTTATCTTCGTTATCATCATTTCGGTGACAGATGAAAAGAGCATCCTCCAGTATGGATATAGCTTTTTCCCTTCGAAATTTGGTGTAGATGGATTCCAGTTCCTAGCTCAGTTTAAAGATAAGATCCTCCAAGCGCTCTTTATCTCAGTTTTTGTAACTGTAGTCGGAACAGTGACCAACGTCTTCATCACAACCACTTATGCCTACGCCATCTCACGGACAACCTTTAAGTACCGCAGATTCTTTACGATCTTCGCTCTTCTTAGTATGTTGTTCAACGCTGGTTTGGTACCAGGCTATATCGTGGTCACTCGCCTGCTTCAACTGGGTGATACCGTTTGGGCCTTGATTGTTCCAATGCTTCTCTCACCATTCAACATCATCTTGATGCGTTCCTTCTTCAAGAAGACCATTCCAGAAGCTATTCTTGAATCTGCTCGTATCGATGGTGCCAGTGAAGCTCGGATCTTCTTCCAGATCTGTTTGCCCTTGTCACTTCCAGGTATCGCAACCATCACGCTTTTGACAGCTCTTGGTTTCTGGAACGACTGGTTCAACGCCCTTCTTTACATCAAGAGTGACAACTTGTATCCATTGCAATATTTGCTCATGCAAATTCAGCAAAATATGGACTACATTGCAAAAGCAGTCGGCCTATCTGGTCAACTGGGAGTCGCTCTTCCAAAGGAAACAGGACGTATGGCCATGGTTGTGGTTGCAACCCTTCCAATCGCGATTCTGTATCCATTCTTCCAACGCTACTTTGTTAAAGGTTTGACCATCGGTGGTGTGAAAGAATAGCACTTGCTGAGAAATACTGTTTCTCCCTTCCCAACTTCATCTTAGTGACTGAAGTTACAAATTATTAAATCGTTTATAAGTTTAAAAATAAAAAAAGGAGTTTTTATCATGAAAAACTGGAAAAAATATGCTTTTGCATCTGCTAGCGTAGTCGCTTTGGCTGCTGGTCTTGCTGCTTGTGGAAACCTTACAGGTAACAACAAAAAAGCTGCAGATACTACTTCAGGTGAAAAACCTGTAATCAAAATGTACCAAATCGGTGACAAACCAGACAACTTGGATGAATTGCTAGAAAATGCAAACAAAATCATCGAAGAAAAAGTCGGTGCTAAATTGGATATCCAATACCTTGGATGGGGTGACTATGATAAGAAAATGTCCGTTATCACATCATCTGGCGAAAACTATGATATCGCATTTGCATCTAACTATGTCGTAAATGCTCAAAAAGGTGCTTATGCTGACTTGACTGATTTGTACAAGAAAGAAGGAGCAGGGCTTTACAAAGCACTTGACCCAGCTTACATCAAAGGGAACACTGTAAACGGTAAAATCTACGCTGTTCCAGTTGCAGCTAACGTTGCATCATCTCAAAACTTTGCCTTCAACGGAACTCTTCTTGCTAAATACGGTATCGATATTTCAGGTGTCACTTCATACGAAACACTTGAACCAGTCTTGAAACAAATCAAAGAAAAAGCTCCAGACGTAGTACCATTTGCGGTTACGAAGAACTTTATTCCATCTGATAACTTTGACTACCCAGTACCAAATGGACTTCCATTTGTTATCGACCTTGAAGGAGACACTACTAAGATCGTAAACCGTTACGAAGTGCCTCGCTTCAAAGAACACTTGAAGACTCTTCACAAATTCTATGAAGAAGGATACATTCCAAAAGACGTAGCAACAAGCGACACTTCATTTGACCTTCAACAAGATACTTGGTTCGTTCGTGAAGAAACAGTAGGACCAGCTGACTACGGTAACAGCTTGCTTTCACGTGTTGCGAACAAAGACATCCAAATCAAACCAATCACTAACTTTATCAAGAAAAACCAAACAACACAAGTTGCCAACTTTGTTATCTCAAACAACTCTAAGAACAAAGAAAAATCAATGGAAGTGTTGAACCTCTTGAACACGAACCCAGAACTCTTGAACGGTCTTGTTTACGGTCCAGAAGGCAAGAACTGGGAAAAAATTGAAGGTAAAGAAAACCGTGTACGCGTCCTTGATGGCTACAAAGGAAATACTCACATGGGTGGATGGAACACTGGTAACAACTGGATTCTTTACATCAACGAAAACGTTACAGACCAACAAATTGCAGATTCTAAGAAACAATTGGCAGAAGCTAAAGAATCTCCAGCACTTGGATTCATCTTTAACACTGACAATGTGAAATCTGAAATCTCAGCAATTTCTAACACAATGCAACAATTCGATACAGCAATCAACACTGGTACTGTAGACCCAGATAAAGCAATCCCAGAATTAATGGAAAAATTGAAATCTGAAGGTGCCTACGAAAAAGTATTGAACGAAATGCAAAAACAATACGACGAATTCTTGAAAAACAAAAAATCATAAGAACGATTGATTTCGTGTATTCATTCCTAATTCCTAAAAATGTGATCACTGCCTTCCCTAGTTCTCTAGGGGAGGTAGTGATTTTTAGGATGCAAACATGAAAAGAGTGGTTCTGAGGGTTTATGCGATGTGATACACATACATCTATAGGGGATTTATTATGAAAAAATATCGCCTTCTTTTCAAAATGAGTGCTGTCTTCTCTTACCTATTTTTCGTATTTGGTCTTTCTCAGCTGACGCTTATTGTCCAAAACTATTGGCAATTTTCTTCCCAGATTGGCAATTTCTTCTGGATTCAAAATATCTTGAGTTTGCTATTTAGCGGAGTCATGATTTGGATTCTGGTTAAGACAGGCCATGGTTATCTCTTTCGCATTCCAAGAAAAAAATGGCTTTGGTATTCGATTTTGACAGTATTAGTGGTAGTGCTCCAGATCTCTTTTAACGTTCAGACAGCTAAACATGTTCAGTCAACTGCGGAAGGTTGGGCTGTACTGATTGGTTATAGTGGGACTAACTTTGCAGAGCTAAGTATCTATATAGCCCTGTTCTTTCTGGTTCCACTGATGGAAGAATTGATCTATAGGGGTTTGTTGCAACATGCTTTCTTTAAACATTCGAGATTTGGCCTTGATTTGCTTCTTCCTTCCATTTTGTTTGCTCTTCCTCATTTTTCAAGTCTGCCTAGTCTGTTAGATATTTTCGTTTTTACAACATCTGGAATCATCTTTGCTGGTTTGACCCGCTATACCAAGAGCATCTATCCTTCCTATGCAGTGCATGTGATCAATAATATTGTAGCGACCTTGCCATTTTTGCTGACTTTTTTACATAGGGTGTTTAGGTAAAATACTGGCTGGAGAGTTAGGAATTATAGTTTTTCAATTTATAAGCGAATTTCAGGAGGAAAATGAGAATGACACCATTAAAATGGTTTGCTGGAGGAAGCGAAAGGCGTTGTGAAGCCATGACTATCATTGATCATCTACTGGAAGATATAAAGGCTGCGCCTCAACTTACTCCCTTGAAAAATCAGTTAGTGATTTATAAAAAACGATTAGAGGATGATGGGACCTCTACTCCATTTATTCTGAGCCAAATGAACGTCGACATCTCACGTGTGTTGATTGATAACAAGCTAAGTTTGTCAGAAAGTCAAGCTAAGCAAATCAAAAAATTGAGAGAATTATCTGCGATTCGCTATGGTTACTGATAAAGTGCAGTGGCAGGTCTCTTTCTACAATTTCCGGTCAAATAAATTGCATTCGTTTTCCCAAGTGGGTATACTAGTATAGTTGAATGAAAAATTCTGAAAATTTAAGAATAGAAAAGAGAACAAATCTTATGGCAAAAGATATTCGTGTCTTACTTTACTACCTTTATACTCCGATTGAAAACGCAGAACAATTTGCGGCAGATCATTTGGCTTTCTGTAAATCAATCGGCCTTAAAGGTCGTATCCTAGTCGCTGACGAGGGAATCAACGGAACCGTTTCAGGTGATTACGAAACAACTCAAAAATACATGGACTACGTTCACAGCCTCCCAGGAATGGAAGACCTCTGGTTCAAAATTGACGAAGAAAATGAACAAGCCTTCAAGAAGATGTTTGTTCGCTACAAGAAAGAAATTGTTCACCTTGGTTTGGAAGACAACGACTTTGACAACGACATCAACCCACTTGAGACAACAGGTGCATACTTGTCTCCAAAAGAGTTTAAAGAAGCCCTTCTTGACGAAGATACAGTTGTCCTTGACACGCGTAACGATTATGAGTACGACTTAGGACACTTCCGTGGAGCTATTCGCCCAGACATCCGCAACTTCCGTGAGTTGCCACAATGGGTTCGTGACAACAAGGAAAAATTCATGGACAAACGTGTCGTGGTTTACTGTACAGGTGGAGTTCGTTGTGAGAAATTCTCAGGCTGGATGGTTCGTGAAGGCTACAAAGATGTCGGCCAATTGCACGGAGGAATCGCAACTTACGGTAAAGACCCAGAAGTCCAAGGCGAGCTTTGGGATGGGAAAATGTACGTCTTTGACGAGCGTATCGCAGTCGATGTCAACCATGTCAACCCAACCATCGTAGGAAAAGACTGGTTTGATGGAACACCATGTGAACGTTATGTCAACTGTGGGAATCCCTTCTGTAACCGTCGTATCCTAACATCAGAAGAAAATGAAGACAAGTACCTCCGTGGATGCTCACACGAGTGTCGTGTTCACCCTCGCAACCGCTATGTTTCAGAAAATGAATTGACACAAGCAGAAGTGATCGAGCGCCTAGCAGCTATCGGTGAAAGCTTGGATCAAGTCGCTACTGTATAAAGCAAACAGCCTTCAGGGGCTGTTTTTCTATGCTTTTTATCTAAAAATCTAAAGTTTGTTTCTGTATCTTTCAGGAAAATAGGGTATACTGTATGTAAACGATTTCAAAGGAGGCCGGTTATGGCGAAAACATTTTTTATCCCAAATAAAGAAAGCATTCTAGGACAACAGGAGGTCTTAACTGCCAAGTCCATCTTAGCCTTGGTAGAGGGCTTGGAGTCGCACAGTTATGATGCGGTCTATCTCCGTCAGCCCCTCAATCGTCTCGAGTATATCGAGTGTGGGATTGTAGGTCAGTCGCAATTTCTTTTCAAGGTGTACTATGCGGATAGTCGAAAAGGCTATCAAGTGGTGATTCCAGATTTCCTTACTAGAGCGGACTGGGAGATTGTAGAGACTCTCCTCCAGGCCCTATCTGGCAAGTTGGGGCAAGTGGTAGAAGGGTTAGAAGGATTTGAGTTTGAAGCTTATTTCCGACAAACGGTCAAGCATTATCTAGCGGATAAAGCGACTCGTCTAGTCTATTGCCAAGGGCTCTTGGCTCCTATCTATCTCAATAAGGAATACCTCGAGAGCTTTTTGGCTGAGGATGGATTGGCACGTTTTGAAGAGCTGGTCAAGAAGGTTCAAGGCTCTGATGCCTATCTTGCCAGTGTGAAATTTTACCCAGACGCTCAAGGCAAGGTACACGGTATCTATCACCTAGCCCAGGGAGTCAAGACGATTTTGCCAAAGGAAGCCTTTGTACCAGCTCCTTATACCGAGCAGCTGGCAGGCAAGGAACTTGTTTGGGAGATTAATCTAGTGAAGATTTCTGGTAATGGCTCAAAAGCAGAAGACTATGAAGCCATCGCTCGCTTGGATTATGAAAAATTCCTAGAGTCACTACCAACAGCATTTTATCAGCAACTAGATGCCAATCAATTAGAAGTACAAGCCATTTTGGGAAAAAATTTTGAGGAATTGGCAGCCGTCAAGTAGACACGGTTCAAAAAAAGAGTAAACATAAAAATCCCTGTCATTAACAAATGGCAGGGATTTTGGTTAAAAGAATGTCAGGATGCGAAGGTAGTCAACTGTCAGCGCGAGCTCTGCAATGAAGAAGGGTAAGAGAATAGCGCCATCAAGTAAGACAGCTAGCAAGAAACGATAAAATGGGTCAAGGCTACTAGCCTTACTTGGCTTGCTAATCACAAAGAGATTGCCAAGGGCAAAGATGGTCATGCTTAGAAGAGTGAGGATGCCAGCGAATCGCAAGCCGCCAAAAAGTGCAAAGAAACTTGCTAGAGCCGTTAAGACAAGCGGGATAGCAAAGAGTCGGCTGTAACGATCGCAAGCTTCTTGGAATGTGAAGTCGCTCTCCTGGTCCAGTACACGTCGGACAGTAAAGCCTCCCAAAATGATGGAAAAGTAAAATAGAGCGCTAGCGACCAAGATAGAAAGTCCAGCAAAGAGATCTAAAGGTGGGAGCTGGTTAGGTAAACTATTGGCAATAGAGGCCATATAGCCGTAGTAGAGGTGCTTGATATGATAGATACTAAAGAAAAGGTTGATTGACGACAGCAAGGTGAGTAGGGCAAAGACACTATAACGATGCTTTTGGTCCGTATTCTTGCTGGTAGTTGGTTCTTGGGTAGCGTCCAGCAGCCAAGTCCAAAATAGTGCGATTTCTGCTTTTAATCTGGCTGTTTTACGAGGGTCAATATCTGGGATATAGGGGCTTTCTAAAGCCTTGCTGAGGATACTTTTCTCTTTTACAGGTTTTTCTTGCTTGTGTCCCTCTTCAGCTTTCCCTTCTCCCTCTTCCTCTGTTTGGGCTTCTTCTATCGTTTCGGGAGCTTCCTCCTCATGCCTTTCCGACTCTTTAGGTGAGATAGGAGTTTCTTGGCTTGCTTGTGGTTCGGTCTCTACAGTATCCGAAGTCTCTGGTTGGTCGGGCTGGATTTCCGATTTCGTCTGAGCTGATTTCTTCTCAAGATCGGCGCTTTCAAACCATTCTTGTGTCATGGTGGAACCTCCTTTTTTATGATCGTTTTCTATTTTTAGATTAGCAGATGAAAGCGTTTTTGTCAATGGTTTCTAGATGGAGAAGAGTACTCTTCTTTTGGTAGGTAGATATCTTGGTTGGCTTTTGCAATGAGTAGGTCCTTGATATCTGCTTTTTCCGTTTTATAAGGGTTGGCAAGTACATTCTCTTTTTGTCCACGATGTTCTTCTTTGGGTTGACGATAGATACCACCATGCTGAGAAGAAATTTCTAGATTGATACGGTCGGTCTCTTTCTGGGAGAGAATGAGTTGTAGAGTTGAATAAGCCTCTAGCTCGACCTTGCCGTGAACTTGGATATTTTCAGCATAGATGTGTGCTCCCTCCGTCTTGACCTGACTATCTGTCAATTCGGCATCAAAGATATTGATGATATGAGATGCCGTTAATGTGCTGTTCTTGATAGAACTTTCTGTTAGTCTTAAGAGATAGCCTTTTGTTTTGATGGTTGCATTTTCAAGGTTGGCTTGACGAATATTAGTTTGTCCACGATTGGCTGAGACGGTGATAGCTTGCAGCTTTCTTCCTTTGGGTAGGGAGAGAACGACTTCGTCAAAACGATTAGAATAGTTGCTGGCGATACGAAGTAGGCTTTCGATTCCTGAACCGAGAAAACGATGTTGGGAGGCTTGTTTGTCAGTGACGCTCAGTGTTTTGTCACTCATACCAGTAGTCAAATCGTGACGACCAGATACGGAAGGATGATAGGTGATATGGATCTTGTCATCTACAGACTCTGTGATGGTTAGGCTGTGTTCTTCAAGGGTCAAATCAAGTTTTTCCACTTCGCTTCCAAAGGTCACTTCTTCGATACGATTGTCATAGACGGGGTCTTTTGACATGGCAAGCAAACTTTGAATACCATTGGACTGGGCGCCTACAATGATCATGATAAAACCAAGGATTGTAGAAACCACACCAAAGATGAGAAATCCTTTTGTCAATTTACGCATGTCTGTCACCTCTCTTTCCTTTTTTAAGAATCCATTGCACCAAGCGGACGATTAGGAGACCAAAGAAACGGGCTACATAGGAGATACCTAGTAGAACAAGAGAAGAAGCACCGATAGAAAGCAAACCGGCCCCAAAAATCAAGATAAAGGCAGATTTGGCTTCGACCAGAACACTAAAGCTCTCTATGATAAAGAGTCCACCTAGCAGGATACCCGTCACCGAAACAGTGAAAAAGGCTAGAATGACGGAGACAGCTGCGATAAAAATACCGATGATGGCCATGAGGATGCCGATCCCGACCGGAATTCCGATAGGAGCTACTAGCAGAGCCAGGAGGGCAATGTGTAGCAGTTGGCGATCATTCTTTTGAGCAGGTGCCTCATTGACCTTTTTATCGAGAAGATCAGAGAGGATATCATGGGCAGCTTCTTTTGGAGTTCCCAGACTGGCAATGAGTTCTTCTTCGCCCTCTGGACCTGCATCGTCAAATAGTTCCTTAAAGTAGTCCATGGCTTCGATGCGGTCAGCTTCAGGTAGTTTATGGAGATAGGTTTCTAACTGAGTCAGATAGTCAGTTCTTGTCATGGCGGATACTCCCTTCTATGATGCCGTTGACGGTTTCGGTATAGAGCGTCCACTCTTCCTTTAGAGTAACGAGCTGCTCTACGCCCCGATTGGTCAAGGAGTAGTATTTGCGCATACGCCCCTGAAACTCTCTAGAGTAGGTGGTTAGAAAGCCACTGGCTTCCAATTTTTTGAGAATGGGATAGAGCGTAGATTCTTTGATATTGGCGATGAGCTTAATGGTTTGGCTAATCTCATAACCATAAGAATCCCCCTGCTCCAGTACAGCCAAGATGAGAAACTCGATCAAGGCAGAGGATGTTGGGAAGTACATGGGAAACCTCCTTTATATTATATAAAAATTTTATATATACTCTTTTCAAATATATTGTATCTCAAGTTGAAAGCCCTGTCAAGAAATATGTGTAAAAATTTTACATATAAAAAAACTCCTAGTATAAACTAGAAGTTTAGAGGATTTTATCAGCCCGATCCACCATAAAGAGTGAGATGGTCATGATGATATCGATGGCTAGAAGGGCAAGGACAGCTGGGATCCAAGATTGAAAAAGTTCAAAACTATAACCAAACAAGGCAGGTCCAAAAGCAGCTAAGATGTAGCCCCCTGTTTGTGCTAGTCCTGATAGCTGAGCCGTCTTTTCAGGTGAACTGGTTTTAAGAGAGAAGCAAACCATGAGGTAGGGAAAGAGGGCACTGCAGGCTGTTCCAATCAAGAGATGAACGACTAACCAGTAGAGGAAATTATTGGTTGGATACAAGAGCATGGCAATTCCTGTCATACCAGCGATAGAGATAATTGCCAGCATGATTCGACGGTGACCATCTGATAGACGAGTCGTCAGACTTGGAACAGTCATTGAAAAAGGAATGCTGATCAGTGAGAAGATAGAAGCGAGGAGAGCCGCATCACTATTAGAAATACCAGCACTAATAGCCATAGTTGGCAACCAGGTCATGCTTGTATAAAAGAACAAGGACTGAAGACCACCAAAGATAATGATGGCCCAGACATCTTTACTTTTTAGAATATTTTCTTTGGCTTGCTTTTCTTTTTGGCCTTCTAGGTGGTGGTTGTGGCGATGATTTGGCAACCAGACTAGCAGAGTGACCAAGCAGAGAAGGCTGAGCACGAGGATGAGGCCCTTCCAAGAACTAGCTTGAGTGATAGGGACCGAAAGATAAGAAGCGATGGCCGTTGAAACCCCCATGGCAGTGACATAGAGAGTTGTTAGGAAACTAATCTTTTGAGGCTGATTTGCCTGGATCATACTTGGGAGGAGTACATTGAAAATGGCAATGCTCGCTCCGATGATCAGAGTTCCTAGATAGAGAAGGGGAAGATTGAAAATCCGAATGGCAGAGCCAACAGTTAAGAGGAGGAGACAGTAAGTAAAGAGATGTTCCAACCCGATTTTTTGTGCCAAGCGACTCGCAAAAGCAGAGAAAAGAGCAAACATCAAGAGAGGGAGACTGGTTAAAATCCCAAGAGAACTAACCTCCACTCCTAGTCCTTGAGCGATATCTCCTAAAATGGTTGGAAGAGCAGTGAAAGGAGAGCGTAAAACAGTCCCGATTAAGACAATTCCTAGGATAAAAAAGAGTGATTGTTTTTTCATAAAAACCTCGAATAGATGATTTTATTAACAGCTTATTTTAAGGTTTTTCCTATATAATGTCAAGTAATGACAGCTAAGAAAGTTCGATTGATTTAAGCGAGAATAGAGTGAAAGGAGATACATTTCTTTACTAGAATTTTCCTTGATTTGATATAAAAATAGGAAAGTGAGAAAATTTGTGATAAAATAGTGGAAGGAAATCTATATATTGGAGAAAAACGGTGCCTGAAAAGCAAAAAATCAGCGTCTTGATGTCGGTCTATGTAAAGGAAAACCCGACGTTTTTGAGAGATGCTATCAAAAGTGTTCAAAATCAAACCTTGAAACCGAGTGAACTTGTTCTTGTTGAGGATGGGCCCCTCACGCCTGAGCTCTATCAGTTGCTAGATGAAGTGGAAGCTCAGTCAGATATTCCAGTGAAACGGTGCCCCTTAGAGCAAAATCAAGGTTTAGGCTTGGCTCTTCGATACGGTGTTTTACAGTGTCAGTATGACATTATTGCACGTATGGATACGGACGATTTAGCCGTTCCGGATCGTTTTGAGAAACAGCTTCAACTAATGGAGAAAGAAAATCTTGATCTCTTAGGTGGGCAGATTGCAGAGTTTATTGACAATCCAGATGAGATTGTGTCTTATCGTCGTGTTCCAACTCAGCACGCAGACATTGTGGCTTATCAGAGAATGAGAAGCGCTTTTAACCATATGACAGTCATGTTCAAAAAGGACATGGTCCTCAAAGCGGGCAACTACGAAGACGGGCTTTACATGGAGGATGATCTCCTCTGGCTCAATATGATTACGGCAGGTGCCAAGACTGGCAACCTAGATCAAATCTTGTGTAAGGTTCGTGTAGGTGCAGGAATGTTTGAGCGTCGAGGTGGCTTGCGTTACCTTAAATTCTACCGTCAAGCTCGCCAACGGATGCTTGAGCGAGGGCAAATTTCTTACATGGAATATGCTAAAAGTATGTTCATTCAGGCAATTGTTGCACTTTGTCCAGGCTTTGTACGTCAGTTTATCTTTGTCAAACTTTTAAGAAAGAGCAAGTAAGACCTGATAGATTGAACGATTCGGGTTATCATAACAATAGTATCATCTGACTCTTTTAAGGGGGAGTAAATTCCTATGAATAAAAAACTAACAGATTACGTGATTGATCTGGTTGAAATTTTAAATAAACAGCAAAAACAAGTGTTTTGGGGGATATTCGATATTCTGAGTATGGTGGTTTCCATCATCGTGTCTTATATCTTGTTTTACGGCCTAATAAATCCTGCGCCTGTGGACTATGTGATCTACACTCTTTTAGCCTTCCTTCTCTATCAAATCATAATTGCATTTTGGGGGCTGAATGCTAGTATTAGTCGCTACAGTAAGATTACGGATTTTATGAAAATCTTTTTCGGAGTGATGCTCAGCAGTGTTCTTTCTTATGGAATCTGCTATGCCTTTCTTCCACTATTTTCTATCCGTTTCATCGTGCTCTTCATTTTGCTGAGCACCTTCCTCATCTTGCTTCCTCGTATCACTTGGCAGTTGATTTATTCCAAACGTAAAAAGGGTAGTGGAGATGGGGAGCATCGCCGTACCTTCTTGATTGGTGCTGGTGATGGTGGTGCCCTCTTTATGAACAGCTACCAACATCCAACCAGTGAGCTTGAGATAGTGGGGATTTTGGACAACGATGAAAAGAAAAAAGGGCAAAAACTAGGTGGAATCCCAGTTCTAGGCTCTTATGACAATCTACCTGAATTGGCCAAACGTCACCAAATCGAGCGTGTTATCGTAGCAATCCCTTCGCTCGATCCATCAGAGTATGAACGTATCTTGCAGATGTGTAATAAACTAGGTGTCAAATGTTACAAGATGCCTAAAGTTGAGACAGTTGTTCAAGGATTACATCAATCAGGTAGTGGTTTCCAAAAAATTGATATCACAGACCTTTTGGGCCGTCAGGAAATTCGCCTTGACGAATCACGTCTGGGTGCAGAAATTACAGGTAAGACCATCTTGGTGACAGGAGCCGGTGGTTCGATTGGTTCGGAGATTTGTCGCCAGATTAGCCGCTTCAACCCAGAGCGTATCGTCTTGCTTGGACATGGTGAAAATTCAATCTACCTTATTTATCATGAGTTGATTCGTAAATTCCAAGGGATTGATTATGTTCCTGTCATTGCAGATATTCAGGATTATGATCGTCTTTTACAAGTGTTTGAACAGTATAAACCAGCAATCATCTACCATGCTGCAGCCCACAAACACGTTCCGATGATGGAGCGCAATCCAAAAGAAGCCTTCAAGAACAATATCCTCGGGACCTACAATGTTGCCAAGGCTGTTGATGAGGCCAAAGTACCTAAGATGGTCATGATTTCGACTGACAAGGCGGTCAATCCACCGAACGTTATGGGTGCGACTAAGCGCGTGGCAGAATTGATTGTCACTGGCTTTAACCAACGTAGTAAATCAACCTACTGTGCAGTTCGTTTTGGGAATGTTCTCGGTAGCCGTGGTAGCGTGATTCCTGTCTTTGAACGTCAGATTGCTGAAGGCGGTCCTGTAACGGTAACAGACTTCCGTATGACACGTTACTTCATGACCATTCCAGAGGCCAGCCGTCTGGTCATCCATGCTGGTGCTTATGCTAAGGACGGAGAAGTCTTTATCCTTGATATGGGCAAACCAGTCAAGATTTATGATTTGGCCAAGAAAATGGTGCTTCTAAGCGGGCACACCGAAAGTGAAATTCCAATCGTTGAAGTCGGTATTCGCCCAGGCGAAAAACTTTACGAAGAACTCTTGGTTTCGACCGAATTGGTTGATAACCAAGTCATGGATAAGATTTTCGTTGGTAAGGTTAACGTCATGCCTCTAGAAGCCATTGATCAAAAGATTGAAGAGTTCCGTTCACTCAGTGGAGATGAGCTCAAAGAAGCGATTATTTCCTTTGCAAATGAGACAACCCACGTTGAGTAAGAGTGTCCAACCAATTAATTATAAATAGAAAGCCAAGGTTCTGTTTGTACAGGACCCTGGCCTTTTTACTCTGTAATTTCAAATCGTTGTATTATTTATAGTTGCCTAATGATATCGTCAATGGTACGGGCAATCCAATCAGGTTGATAGCTGAGCAAATCAGCCTCTTCTCCAAATCCCCAAGTAACAGCAAACTTTTTAATGCCAGTTTCTTGGGCTCCAATCATATCAAACTTGGTGTCGCCAATGATGAGAACTTGGTCTGCAGGCAGTTGATGCGTCTGCAAGGCATAACGGATGACATCCGCCTTGTGAGGCGTTTCAGGACTGGAACCGTAAATGCCATTAAAGAAATGATGGATTCCTAGATTTTTAGTCATATCATGAGCAGTCGGAGTATTCTTTGTTGTAGTGATATAGAGAGGGTAGTTTTGAGAGAGTTTTTGGAGCAATTCCGTCATTCGGGGGAAAAGCTCTGCTTCATGAATTCCTTTTTCCTTGTAGTAAGAACGGTAAATTTGAACAGCTTCTGAGATTTGTTCTTTTGGAAGGCAGGTCGCAAAACTACTTTCAAGTGGCGGGCCCATGAAACCACGAATAGTTTTGGCATCAGGGCTTGGAACTCCTAGTTGTTCAAAGGTATGAGTAAAGGAATTGTGGATTCCGATGGAACTGTCAACCAGGGTTCCGTCTAGATCGAAAAAAATAGCTGAGATAGAGGGCATTATTTCTCCTAATAGATAAACTTATTCTCCGAAGATTTCTTTTTGTAGGCGACGACCAGTCGGAGTGGCTGCAAGTCCACCTTCAGCCGTTTCACGAAAGGCAGTTGGGAGGCTGGATCCGACTTGGTACATGGCATTGATAACTTCATCGACAGGGATTTTAGATTCGATACCTGCCAAGGCCATATCAGCCGCGATAAAGGCAAAGCTGGCTCCCATGGCATTTCGTTTGACACAAGGAACTTCAACCAAACCAGCAACAGGGTCACAGATGAGACCTAGCATATTTTTAATGACAAAGGCGATGGCTTGGCTAGCCTGATAGGGCGTTCCACCTGCGGCCAAGGTCAAGGCTGCGGCACTCATGGCAGAGGCAGAGCCAACCTCGGCCTGACAGCCACCTTCAGCACCTGAGATAGAGGCATTGTTTGCGATAACCAATCCAAAGGCACCAGCAGCAAAGAGGAAATTTAACTGTTCTTCGTGGCTGAGGTCAAGTTTTTGGATAGCAGCAGTGAGAACGGCTGGCAGACAGCCGGCACTTCCTGCGGTTGGAGTAGCGCAGACCAAGCCCATCTTCGCATTGTGTTCATTGACCGCGATGGCATTACGGGCTGCTGATAGGATGGTAAAGTCCGACAAGGCCTTTCCACTTTTGAGATGGCGGTCTAGTTTGGCAGCATCGCCACCCGTTAAGCCACTACGGGATTTATTTTCACTGAGACCGAGCTCAACAGAGGCTTTCATGACTTCTAGATTGCGTTCCATGAGGAGGAGAACTTCTGGCCGTTCTCGACCGGTTAATTGATATTCTGTCGCAATCATGAGTTCGGCGACATTTCCTTGGAAGTCTATATCTGCTTGCTCGACCAATTCTTTGATAGAATAAAACATGCTTCCTCCTACTTAAAGAAATTGACATTGTGGAGATGAGGGATTTTTCGGATTTCTTCAATCGCCTCTTCGCAACTTCGACTATCGACTTCGATAATCATAATGGCTTTTTCTCCAGCTTTTTCTCGAGTCACATTCATCTGAGCGATATTGATATCGAAACGAGAGAGGGCTTCTGTGACATGGGCAATCATACCCGGAACATCCTGATGCACGATGATGATAGTCGGGGTATTCATGTTGAGAGAGACAGCAAAGCCGTTAAGCTCCGTAACTTGGATATTTCCCCCACCAATGGAAATTCCTGTCACACTGATGGACTTATGGTCATTCTTTACAGTGATTTTGGTGGTGTTTGGGTGAGGAGCGTTGCTGTCTTTCTGAATGGTCCAGACAATCTTGATACCACGTTTATGGGCAATCTCTAGGCTATTTGGAATGTCGGGATTGTCCGTATCCATACCTAAAATACCAGCGACGAGAGCAAGGTCAGTTCCATGACCACGGTAGGTCTTGGCAAATGAATTAAATAATTGGAATTCGACTTCTGTTGGCGTATCGTCAAAGATGGAGGAGACGATTTTCCCAATACGAACAGCTCCAGCTGTGTGGCTACTTGATGGGCCAATCATGACTGGTCCGATAATATCAAAGACAGATTGAAAACGAAGTGATTGCATCTGTTTCCCCTTACAAAGATTCTTGTTTCTATTATATCAAAGAATGAAGTTCTGTGCTTATTTCCCTTATAAAACTGGAAAAATGGATAAAAATAGTATAAAATCTTGTCTTTTATGACAAAAATATCAATGTTTCAGTAAATATAAAATATTTTTGTAATATTTCTACATAAAACCGTTAAACAACGGTAACATTTAAAAGGTATCATAGATATATTCAATGGAAGGAGAATTTTTAGATATGTCATTAACAACTAAAAAAATCAAAACAACTATCGCAGGAGTAGCAGCTTTACTTGCTTTCTTTGCCCCAGCTCTTGCCTCTGCACAAGAAACTGTAACATACACTGTTAAATCAGGTGATACTCTTTCAGAAATCGCTGAGAAGTACAACACGACTGCTGAAAAATTGGCAGCAAAAAACAATATCAAAGATATCCACCTTATCTATGTTGACCAAGTTTTGGTCATCGAAGGAACAGCTTCAACTGTAGCTCCAGCTGCGGCAACGGAAGAATCAGCTCCAGTAGCTACAGAAACAGTTGAAGAAGCTCCAGCAGCAACAACAACTTATGAAGCACCAGCTGCACCTGCAGCTCCAGTAGCAGAAAGCAACACTGCAGCAGCTTCAACTGTAAGTGGTTCTGAAGCAGAAGCCAAAGAATGGATCGCTCAAAAAGAATCAGGTGGTAGTTACACAGCTACAAATGGCCAATACATCGGACGTTACCAATTGACAGATTCATACTTGAACGGTGACTACTCAGCTGAAAACCAAGAACGTGTAGCAGATGCCTACGTTGCAGGACGCTACGGCTCATGGACAGCTGCCAAGAACTTCTGGCTTAACAACGGTTGGTATTAAGATGATATAGAAAAGGAAGTCTCAATGGCTTTCTTTTTTGTTTACAAAGATGTTAACTTCTCGCTCTAGCTCTGTTAGTAAGTGTTCATCTTCTACTAGTTTAGCTAAGGAGAGTCCATTCTGTATCAACTGAGCATCATTAGCACAAATGCCGATACGAATATAGGAAAACGCAAGTGTATCATACTGTTTGCTTGCTTTTGCATCCTCTAAGAGAGTGTAGCAAAGCTGTTTGCAAAGCAACTTATCACCATTGTAAAGATAAAGAGTTGAGAGATTCAGAAGCAACATCATACGAAGCCGAAAGACAGGACTGTAGTGTTTATAAACCTCTAGTCGTTCGAGAATTTTTTCGGTAATCTGATGAATATACTCCATAGGAAAAGCAAAGAGAATGGTATTGAGAATTTTTAAGTCATTCTCGTACCAAGTGTCCTGCTTTTCTATCTTCTTCCATAGCTTCTTTACAGTATTGTTAACTTCGATTGACAGTTTTTTAGTCCCATTTTGGCGGATATAGATAACAATTTCTAGCATATCTCGTATCTCTTTTATGGGGAGGTCGTGGTGAGTTTTGAGGTAGTCTTGACATTCTTGAAATAGTTTTTCGAGTTCACTAGTCCCTAGGATTGAGCTCATATTGAGATAGGTTTGCATAATTTCTGTGCGTTGACTTGGTTGATAAAGTTGACAGATATATTCAAACTCTTCAAAATTCATATTGACTTGTCGGAGAAGAAACTCCATATTCTCATATTTAGGAGTTGTTTTCCCGCTTTCGATTTTTGATAGGCTGGTTCTTGAGAGAACATCCCCACAGACCTCCTCTTGGGTTAACCCCTTTGACTCACGGATTTCTTTATAAACATTTCCAAAATCGTAGCGCATGATTTCCTCCTTATTTGTGAAAAAAGTTAACAGAAAATAGAAACTGATTAAAAATATTGTATCATAGTAGTATAAAAAGTAAAAAAGGAAGCTAAAATAATTTGTGAAAAAGGCTAACAAATTTTACGACAAGGTATATTGTATTTTATAATCAAGATGATAAAGTACTGAGGAGGTGTCTTTATGAAAAAAATCAGTAATTTCTGTATGTTACTCCTGCTTCTGTGTACCACTTTTTTTGTTTTTAATGTAAACTACACACGAGAAGTGGTTCGGATTCAAGAAATGGGAAAGACTGCGAGTTCTTTGGATGTGTACTTGAAAGATGTCAATGAACCTGCAGGGTCTGTTCTTCGATTTTTTGAGGATGTATCAAAGGAGTACAAAGTATCCATCATCAAAACAGACAGTGGTGATGAGGTAATCAAGTCAGGTGTTTTTGATAAAGATACCTTCCCCTACCAAGAGTTTGGGATTTCTTCCCTTGATTTTACCACAGATGGTGAAGGAGTCTACAGTAATAAAGAAATTTCCAATAAACTTGGTACGATTCCGACCTTTCTAAAAGCCAAGCCTATTCAGCTTATGACTTTTCAAGCCTACATCAAGGATACATCTCGTAGTTTAAATGGTCGCTATACGATAACTTCTACACAAGAGATGGACAAGGATGGGATTGTAAAGAAATGGAGCGATTTTTTCAAGACAGACCAGGCTACCTTGCTAGAGCCGACCTACAAAAGTGCAGTGGAAGTCATAAATCGAGATTTGCTTTTATCTGCCATTGCTTTTGTCTTGGCTATTTTACTTCTTGTGTTAGTGACAGTGTATCAACCGATGATGGAGATGAAAAGAGTTGGGGTACAAAAATTACTTGGTTTTCAAGATCGGGCTGTTTTAGCTGATGTTGTGAAAGGCAACCTCTACCTCTTCCTAGGTGGGGCGTTTGTGATCAATCTAGGAGTGCTTTTCTTGCTTGATTACAAGCCAAAAGATTTGTTCCCAATGTTATGGTTGTCGCATTTTTTGCTTTTGCAACTTTATCTCTTTACCAGTTGGTTGACTTACCTCTTAATCCAAAAAATGACAATCAGCTCTCTGCTGAAAAGTTTTTCATCTTTCAAATTTGGTCTACTCTTTAATTATTTGATGAAAATTGGAACTACTATTTTACTGACAGTCTTGCTAGTTGGGGTAGGAAAAAGTTTGGAGCAAGAAAACAAAGAGTTGGATTACCAGAAACAGTGGATCAGTCAAGGAAATTATCTGACCTTGGAAACTTTCCAACTCAATGATAATCTGTGGCAAGAGCAGTTGGCAGGCTCAGGGCAAGCAGTGGATTATTTCTATCGATTTTATCTGGATTTGGTAGAAAAAACGCAGGCGGGCTATGTGCAAACTAGCAACCTGCCTATAAAAAATTTTGTCACTGCAGAACAAGTGCAGCGGTATCAACTGGCTGATATGCTAACTGTTTACTACGCCAATCGTCATTTTTTAGAAAGTCAGGGATTCAAGTTACCAGATACCGGCGCAAAAAAAGTTATTTTGATGCCAGCAAGTACGAAAGGTGAAGAAGATAAAAATCAGCTCTTGGGGAAATTAATTGCCTATCTTTCGATGAAGTATGAAGAGCAGCAAAAACGAACGATAGAGGAGATGGATGTCGAGATTGCCTATTATGAAGGAGATTGGTCGTTCTTTCCATATAGTGATAAGCGAAAGGAAAATCTCTACAATCCAATTATTAGCTTGGTCAATGATTCTGATATGATGTGGGATGAAAAAGCTTCCCTGTCTACAACAGGTTTAAATAACCCGATTAAAATCGAAAATACGGCTCAACATCAAAAAGAGGTGACAGCGTTAGTTGAGAAATTATCAGATGGGAATTATTTAAAATTTTCATCTATTCAAGCCATTCAACAAGATAAAGTAGATTCTTATCGAGATGCTGTTCGGAATTTCAACATACTCTTTGCTTTGGTTGGTCTTCTTAGTATGATGATTTCCTACTTCTTACTAGTAACAACTTTCTTATTGAAGCGAACAGATATTATTACCAAGAAGTTTATGGGCTGGAAATTGATAGATCGGTATCGTTCCTTGCTGGGTCTTCTATTAGCTGTCTATAGCCTTCCTTTTGTAGCCCTGCTATTCTTTACACAGGCACTGTTCCCGCTCTTGCTTTTCGCAGGATTTACAGGCTTAGATATTCTGTTTGTACTTTTTTTGGGCTCTAAGATGGAAAAACGAAATGTAGTGCAGTTATTGAAAGGGGATCACTTATGATAAAGTTGGAAAATGTTACGAAAACCATTGGGGAAAAAGTTATTTTGGAGAACTTATCTCTAAAAATTAACCAAGGAGATTTAGTTGCCATTGTTGGAAAAAGTGGCAGTGGCAAGTCAACCTTGTTAAATCTTTTGGGTTTGATAGATGGTGATTATAGTGGATATTATGAAATTTTCGGTCAGAAAAATGTACCTGTCAATTCTGCTAAGTCGCAAGCGATTATCCGCGAACATATCTCCTATCTGTTTCAAAACTTTGCTCTGATTGATAATGAAACGGTAGAGTATAATCTCATGCTCGCTCTAAAGTATGTAAAATTATCCAAGAAGGACAAAGTCAAAAAGATAGAAGAAATTTTAGAGAGAGTGGGGTTGCCATCAACTCTCCATCAAAAGGTTTCAGAGTTATCTGGAGGGGAACAGCAGCGAATCGCAGTTGCTAGAGCCATTTTAAAACCCAGTCAGCTCCTGTTAGCAGACGAACCAACCGGTTCTCTAGATCCTGAAAATCGAGATTTGGTTTTAAACTTTCTCTTAGATATGAACAAGGAAGGGAAAACGGTCATTATCGTTACCCACGATGCCTATGTGGCTCAACAATGCCATCGAGTTATTGAATTGTGAAAGAGAATGTGGAGAGTTCGTTGATCTCTTCATCTTACTTGTAATTGGACAATTGTATTTTTAAAAAAATTAAATAGTATAAATAAGCTTATTATATGTAAAAATATATCATATAATAAGCTTTTTCTTGGTTAAAATGAAATAAAATACAGTTTTCCCTTGACAAACGAAGATGAGAAGAGTATTATTTATACAATGATAAAGTATAAAAATAAAAGGAGGCTCTTCTATGAATAAAGTGAAGAAGGTGTTGATGACGATGTTTGGTTTGCTTATGTTTCCCTTATTATTTGCTTGTAGTAACAGTCAGTCCCAAGGTGTTGAAGCCATTAAGGCTAAAGGAAAATTGGTGGTGGCCCTAAATCCAGAGTTTGCTCCATTTGAATACCAGAAATTGGTCGATGGGAAAAATCAGATTGTAGGTTCAGATGTTGAGCTAGCCAAAGCCATCGCAAAGGAACTAGGTGTAGAAGTGGAGTTCTCTCCAATGAGTTTTGACAATGTACTGGCTAGTCTTGATTCAGGCAAAGCCGATCTTGCCATATCAGGTGTTTCTAAAACGGAGGAGAGAAGTCAAGTTTACGATTTTTCAATTCCCTACTACACTTCGAAAAATAAGGTTATCGTAAGAAAATCTGAATTAACGAATTACCAATCAGTCAAGGATTTGGCTCAGAAAAAGGTTGGAGCGCAGAAAGGCTCAATCCAAGAGACTTCGGCCAAAGAAACCTTGCAGGATTCTTCTCTCGTTTCACTTCCTAAAAATGGGAATTTGATAACAGACTTGAAATCAGGGCAACTAGATGCGGTTATCTTTGAGGAACCAGTGGCGAAAGGATTTGTAGAGAATAATCCAGACCTAGCCATCGCTGAGTTTGATTTTGACAATGACAAAGAAGATTCCTACGCTGTTGCGATGAAAAAAGACAGTAAAGAATTAAAAGAGGCGGTTGACAAAACCATCCAGAAGTTGAAGGATTCTGGGGAATTGGACAAATTGATTGACGATGCTTTTAAAGCCTCTATCGAAAAATAGAAAGAAGGAAGAGAAATGAGTAAGGAAAAAGTTATTTTAGCCTATTCAGGTGGATTGGATACATCAGTTGCTATTACATGGTTAAAAAAAGACTATGATGTGATCGCTGTTTGTATGGATGTGGGTGAAGGAAAAGATTTGGAGTTCATCCACGATAAAGCTCTCAAGGTTGGGGCTGTCGAGTCTTATGTCATTGATGTTAAGGAAGAATTTGCTAATGACTATGTATTAGTAGCCCTTCAGGCTCATGCCTACTATGAACAGAAGTATCCCTTGGTATCCGCTCTGAGTCGCCCTCTGATTTCAAAAAAATTAGTTGAACTAGCTCATCAGACGGGGGCAACCACAATTGCCCATGGTTGTACAGGTAAGGGAAACGACCAAGTTCGGTTTGAAGTCTCTATTGCAGCTTTGGATCCCAATTTAAAGGTAGTTGCACCTGTTCGTGAGTGGAAATGGTCTCGTGAAGAAGAAATCCAATATGCCAAAGAAAACGGCGTCCCAGTTCCCGCTGACCTTGACAATCCTTACTCTGTCGATCAAAATCTTTGGGGACGTGCAAATGAATGTGGTGTCTTGGAAAACCCTTGGAACCAAGCGCCAGAAGAAGCATTTGGAATCACATCTTCTCCAGAAGAGGCGCCAGACAGTCCAGAATTTATTGACATTGAGTTTAGCTGCGGGGTGCCCATCTCCCTTAATGGTAAGAAGATGAAAGTGGCAGATTTGATTCAAAAGCTCAATGAAATTGCAGGCAAACATGGTGTCGGACGGATTGACCATGTGGAAAATCGCCTAGTTGGTATTAAGTCAAGAGAGATTTATGAGTGCCCAGGTGCTGTGACTTTATTGGCAGCTCATAAGGAGATTGAAGACTTGACTCTTGTGAGAGAAGTGGCTCATTTCAAACCCATTATCGAAAATGAGTTGTCCAATCTCATCTATAATGCCTTGTGGTTTAACCCAGCAACTCAGGCTTTGATTGCCTATATCAAGGAGACACAGAAAGTTGTCAATGGAACTGCAAAAGTTAAACTCTATAAGGGGAACGCCCGGGTAGTGGCGCGGAAATCTCCAAATTCTCTTTACGATGAAAATTTGGCGACTTATACTAGTGCGGATACCTTTGACCAAGATGCGGCTGTTGGATTTATCAAGCTTTGGGGGCTTCCGACTAAGGTTTATTCAGAAGTTCAGAAAAATGTTGAGTAGTGACGCGATAGAAAGGGACGACAGGATATGCCGAAAAATACAAAATTATGGGGTGGTCGATTTGAAGGCACTGTGGAAGATTGGGTAGAGCAGTTCGGTGCGAGTATTTCCTTTGACAACCAGCTGGCAGAATTTGATTTGATGGGTTCCCTAGCTCATGTTCAAATGCTAGGACAGACTGGCATTTTGAGCTTGGAAGAGGTAGATCAGATCCAAGATGGTCTGAAAGCTTTGTTGCGAGATTTAGAGGCAGGAGAGCTTCATTTTGATATTGCAAATGAAGATATTCATATGAATATGGAAGTGTTGCTGACAGAGAAAATCGGTCCTCTGGCTGGGAAATTGCACACGGCTCGTTCTCGGAATGACCAAGTCGCAACGGATATGCACTTATATCTAAAGGAGCAACTTGGGCATGTCTTGGATAAGTTGGCGAATCTGAACAGTGTTTTGCTGGGTTTGGCTGAAAAACATGTGGAAACCATCATGCCAGGCTATACCCATTTGCAACACGCCCAACCGATTAGTTTTGCCCACCATCTCATGGCTTATTACAATATGTTCCAAAGGGATAGCGAACGATTTGCATTCAACCTAAAACATACGGACCTATCTCCCCTGGGTGCGGCTGCCTTGGCGGGGACAACTTTTCCAATCGATCGTCAATTATCGAGTGATTTATTGGGCTTCCAACAACCCTATACCAATTCCTTGGATGCTGTGAGTGACCGTGATTTTATCTTGGAATTCCTTTCAAACGCCAGCATTTTGATGATGCATATGAGTCGTTTTTGTGAAGAAATCATCAATTGGTGCAGTTTTGAGTATCAGTACATTAGCTTGTCTGATAGCTTTTCAACAGGTTCGTCTATCATGCCCCAGAAGAAAAATCCTGATATGGCCGAATTGATTCGAGGGAAGACAGGACGGGTTTACGGGCACTTGCTTGGACTATTGACCGTCATGAAGTCTTTGCCTCTGGCTTACAATAAGGATTTGCAAGAGGACAAGGAAGGCATGTTTGATACAGTAGAAACGATTTTGAATTCTCTGGATGTGTTGGCAGGTATGCTATCGAGCATACAGGTTAATAAGGACAAAATGCAGCAATCCACAGAGAATGACTTTTCGAATGCGACTGAACTGGCAGATTATTTGGCAGAAAAAGGCCTCCCTTTTAGAGAAGCGCATGAAATTGTAGGAAAACTGGTTCTAGACTCTATCAAGCATGGTAAAAACATCCAAGATTGGGGTTTGAAGGAGTTGCAAGTCTACCATCCCTTGATTGAAGAGGATATTTATATCTACTTGCGTCCAGAAACTGCTGTTCAGAGACGGAATTCCTTAGGAGGAACCGGCTTTGAGCAAGTGAAATACCAGATAGAACAAGCGAAGAAAGAACTTAAAGGGGAAAATTGATTCATTTGCAAAGTATGAAAGAGAGGCTGAGATGATTTATCAGCCTCTTTCTTGTCTTCTCCAACCAAGCGTGTTATAATGAATACTGCTCAAGCGACCTTCAATCGTTAAAGCACACACGACCTTCAATCGTGAATAAACGAATAGATGGGAGACTTATCATGAGTGATAACTCTAAAACACGTGTTGTCGTGGGGATGAGTGGTGGTGTTGATTCGTCGGTGACGGCTCTTCTTCTCAAGGAGCAGGGCTACGATGTGATCGGTATCTTCATGAAGAACTGGGATGACACAGATGAAAACGGCGTCTGTACGGCGACCGAAGATTACAAGGATGTGGCTGCGGTGGCAGATCAGATCGGCATTCCCTACTACTCTGTCAATTTTGAAAAAGAGTACTGGGACCGCGTTTTTGAGTATTTCCTAGCGGAATACCGTGCAGGGCGCACGCCAAATCCAGACGTTATGTGCAACAAGGAAATCAAGTTTAAGGCCTTTTTGGACTATGCCATGACCTTGGGCGCAGACTATGTAGCGACTGGGCACTATGCCCGTGTGGCGCGTGATGAGGATGGTACTGTTCACATGCTTCGTGGCGTGGACAATGGCAAGGACCAAACCTATTTCCTCAGTCAACTTTCGCAAGAACAACTCCAAAAGACTATGTTCCCCTTGGGACATCTGGAAAAGCATGAAGTTCGCAGACTAGCAGAAGAAGCAGGACTTGTGACTGCTAAGAAGAAAGACTCGACAGGGATTTGCTTTATTGGGGAAAAGAACTTTAAAAACTTTCTCAGCAACTACCTACCAGCCCAGCCTGGTCGTATGATGACTGTGGATGGTCGTGATATGGGTGAGCATGCAGGTCTGATGTATTATACAATCGGTCAGCGTGGCGGACTTGGTATCGGTGGCCAACACGGTGGTGACAATGCTCCGTGGTTCGTTGTCGGAAAAGATCTGAGCAAGAATATCCTCTATGTCGGCCAAGGCTTCTACCATGACTCGCTCATGTCAACTAGCCTAGAGGCCAGTCAAGTTCACTTTACTCGTGACATGCCAGAGGAGTTTACGCTAGAATGTACGGCTAAATTCCGCTACCGTCAGCCTGATTCTAAGGTGACTGTACATGTTAAAGGAGACAAGGCGGAGGTCGTCTTTGCAGAGCCGCAACGCGCGATCACACCAGGACAGGCAGTTGTCTTTTACGATGGCGATGAGTGTCTTGGCGGTGGCTTGATTGACAATGCCTACCGCAATGGACAAGTTTGTCAGTACATTTAGATTGACAAATTTTCTCAATTTGCTACAATAATAAAAGCAATAGAAATGATGGTCAAAGCTCATGGATGTTGCAGGCTTTTTGTCCTGCACTTCTTTGGAGTTTTGACTGTTTTTGTGTCGTTTAAGGGAAAGGACAAGAATGACTCAACAAGACTTTCGGACAAAAGTGGAAAATACTGTTTTTGGTGTTCGGGCGACAGCCCTGATTCTCCAAAATGGCAAGCTCCTAGTTACCAAAGACAAGGGTAAATATTACACTATCGGCGGTGCGATTCAAGTCAATGAAAGCACGGAAGACGCGGTAGTCCGTGAAGTGAGGGAAGAGCTGGGTGTCAAAGCTCAAGCTGGGCAGCTAGCTTTCGTGGTTGAAAATCGTTTTGAACAAGACGGTGTTTCCTATCACAACATCGAGTTTCATTACCTGGTGAACTTGCTTGAGGATGCACCATTGACCATGCAAGAAGACGAAAAACCGCAGCCTTGTGAGTGGATTGATTTGGATCAGCTCCAGAATATCCAGCTAGTTCCAGCCTTTTTAAAAACAGCCCTACCAGATTGGGGTGGCCAACTAAGACACATTCATCTTGAAGAATAGGAGAGAAAATGACTTATAATTTTACGGAAGAATACGATATTATTGTAATCGGTGCGGGACATGCTGGGGTCGAGGCTTCCTTGGCTGCCAGCCGTATGGGCTGCAAGGTCTTGCTAGCGACTATCAACATTGAAATGCTGGCTTTCATGCCTTGCAACCCTTCTATCGGTGGTTCCGCCAAGGGGATTGTCGTGCGTGAAGTGGATGCACTTGGTGGCGAGATGGCTAAAACCATTGACAAGACTTACATCCAGATGAAGATGCTCAACACTGGGAAAGGTCCAGCTGTCCGTGCTCTTCGTGCGCAGGCTGACAAGGAGCTTTACTCTAAGGAAATGCGCAAGACAGTTGAAAATCAAGAGAATCTGACCCTTCGTCAAACCATGATTGATGAGATTTTGGTGGAAGATGGCAAGGTTGTCGGTGTTCGTACAGCGACCCATCAAGAATATGCTGCCAAGGCTGTTATCGTGACTACAGGGACTGCCCTCCGTGGGGAAATTATCATCGGAGACCTCAAGTACTCGTCTGGCCCTAACCACAGCCTAGCTTCGATTAACTTAGCTGATAATCTCAAGGAATTGGGCCTCGAAATCGGTCGTTTCAAGACAGGAACACCTCCACGTGTCAAGGCTTCTTCTATCAACTATGACGTGACAGAGATTCAGCCAGGGGACGAAGCGCCAAATCACTTTTCTTATACTTCACGTGATGAAGATTATGTCAAAGACCAAGTGCCATGCTGGTTGACCTATACCAATGGTACCAGTCATGAGATTATCCAAAACAACCTCCACCGTGCGCCTATGTTTACAGGTGTGGTCAAGGGAGTGGGGCCTCGTTACTGTCCGTCGATTGAGGACAAGATTGTGCGCTTTGCGGATAAGGAACGTCACCAACTCTTCCTTGAGCCAGAAGGGCGCAATACAGAGGAAGTCTATGTTCAAGGACTTTCAACCAGTCTACCTGAGGATGTACAGCGCGAGCTAGTTCATTCCATCAAAGGTTTGGAAAATGCTGAAATGATGCGAACTGGTTATGCCATTGAGTACGACATGGTCTTGCCACACCAGTTGCGTGCGACTCTGGAAACCAAGAAAATCTCAGGACTTTTCACAGCTGGTCAGACAAATGGAACGTCAGGTTACGAAGAAGCTGCTGGCCAAGGGATTATCGCGGGTATCAATGCGGCTCTAAAAATCCAAGGCAAGCCTGAATTGATTTTGAAGCGCAGTGACGGTTACATCGGGGTCATGATTGACGACTTGGTGACCAAGGGAACCATTGAACCCTACCGTCTCTTGACCAGTCGTGCTGAATACCGTCTCATTCTTCGCCATGACAATGCAGATATGCGTTTGACAGAGATGGGACGCGAGATTGGTCTTGTCGATGATGAACGCTGGGCTCGCTTTGAAATCAAGAAAAACCAATTTGACAATGAGATGAAGCGTCTAGACAGTATCAAACTAAAGCCGGTCAAAGAAACCAATGCCAAGGTTGAGGAGATGGGCTTCAAGCCGTTGACAGATGCAGTGACAGCCAAGGAATTCCTTCGTCGTCCAGAAGTTTCTTACCAAGATGTGGTGGCCTTCATCGGGCCAGCTGCAGAGAATTTGGATGACAAGATTATCGAATTGATTGAAACAGAAATCAAGTACGAAGGCTACATTTCCAAAGCCATGGATCAGGTTGCCAAGATGAAACGCATGGAAGAAAAACGCATTCCAGCTAATATTGACTGGGATGATATTGACTCCATTGCAACAGAAGCCCGTCAGAAGTTCAAACTCATCAATCCAGAAACCATCGGCCAAGCCAGCCGTATTTCGGGAGTAAACCCAGCAGATATTTCTATTTTGATGGTGTATTTGGAAGGTAAAAATCGTAGTATTTCTAAAACTCTTCAAAAATCAAAATGATACGTCGTCGGCTTCGGCTCACCTAACTTAAGTTATTCTTTCGCCTAGCCTTCTAGTCTGATTTCGATTTTTATTGAGTTTCAATCTCAAAAGAAAGCATAGAGAAAAACAGCTCCGAAGATGGGGCTGTTTTATAATTTATTCTTCATCTGGTGTGAGGATCATCGGGATGATAATCGGTTCACGTTCTGTATTTTCATAGAGGAAAGGACGAATGGCGTTGACAATGGCACCATTGACAGATTGCACGCTAGCATCCTTGTTTTTCAGTGCGATACGAATGGCATTGAAGAGGATGCGCTGGCTTTGGCGAATCAAGTCGCCAGACTCTCGCATGTAGACAAAGCCTCGGCTGAGGATGTCTGGGCCAGACAAGATCATTTTAGACTTGAAGTCAACAGTTGCGACTGCTAGAACGACACCGTCTTCAGATAAATCACGACGGTCTTTGAGGACAGCAGCACCGATTTCACCGATACGATTTCCATCGACATAGATGTCTTGGGCATTGAAATGCCCAGCGATACGAGCTGAGTTAGCAGTAAGGGCAAGGACATCACCATTGCTCATGATAAAGATATTGTCCTTCTCGACACCCGTATCCACCGCTAGTCCAGCGTGGACTTTTTGCATGCGGTATTCACCATGGACAGGCATGAAGTATTTTGGCTTAATCAAGCGGAGCATGAGTTTTTGCTCTTGCTGACCACCGTGTCCAGATGTATGGATATTGTTCACTTTACCGTGGATAACTTCGACACCAGCTTCAGAAATAGTGTTAATCAATTTGTTGACGCTAGTAGTGTTTCCAGGGATTGGGCTAGAAGAGAAGATAACGGTATCGCCGGGTTGGAGTTGCACCTGACGGTGAGTTCCGTTAGCGATACGAGAGAGGGCTGCCATCGGCTCCCCCTGACTACCTGTACAGAGGATCAGAACCTCGCCTGCAGGGTAGTCTTTGATTTCATTTGGCTCGATAAAGGTTCCCTTAGGAGCTTTGATGTAGCCAAGTTCGATCCCGTTGACAATGGCCTTTTCCATAGAACGACCAAAGACCGCAATCTTGCGTCCAGTCTTAACAGCAGCATCTGTTGCTTGCTGAAGACGGAAGATATTTGAGGCAAAGGATGCAAAGATGATACGTCCTTCAATGCCTTGGATAATCTTCATGATGGACTGACCAACGACTTTTTCAGAGTTGGTAAAGGTTGGCACTTCCGCATTTGTCGAGTCAGAGAGGAGACAGAGCACGCCTTCTTCCCCAAGGGCTGCCATACGGTGCAAGTCGGCAGGTTCTCCAACTGGAGTGAAGTCAAACTTAAAGTCACCCGTACAAACGATTTTCCCTTGAGGGGTATGAATGACAATTCCCAAAGGCTCTGGAATGGAGTGAGTGGTTCTAAAGAAAGTTGCCTTGAGGTTTTTAAAGGTCAACTCAGTGTTGTGGTTGATTTCGTAAAGTTTGGCGTTGCGCAAGAGGCCGTGTTCTTCGAGTTTTCCACGGATCAAAGCCAGGGCAAGTGGTCCAGCGTAGATAGGGACATTTGCTTGCTTGAGCAAGAAAGGAATCCCACCGATGTGGTCCTCGTGTCCGTGTGTAATCAAAACAGCCTTGACACGGTCAATATTGTCCACGATGTAAGAGTAGTCAGGGATAACGTAGTCGATACCCAGCAAGTCATCTTCCGGGAATTTAATCCCAGCATCGACGATGATAATTTCGTCTTGGTATTCAATTCCGTAAGTGTTTTTCCCGATTTCTCCCAGACCACCGATGGCAAAAACGCCGACTTCTTCAGGTTTAAGAGTGTAGGCCATATTAGAACTCCGTGATTTCGAAAGCGCCAGTTTCTTTCTCGTAATCTAGCAATTTGTCAGACAAGAGTTCGATAAATTCGATATTGTACTCTGGGCGGTTTTCTTCGACAAGTTGGCGAGCAGCGATACGGCCCTCAAGTTCTGAGCTGGCATCGATGTCTAGGTAAAGTGCTCGTGTTGTTTCACGACGTGGGCTACGTTCTTTTGTTTCTTGATAAAAAACTTTGTAAATCATATAGTTCCTTTCTATTTACAGGTCAGCTTAATTCCAAACTTTTAGCAGAGATTTGCTTAATTTCATTCCATTTTGTGTCTAGATTGACCTTGATTCGTTACAATTATTTCAATTATACCACAAAATGAAAAATTAGTAAAAGACGGAAAATGAGAAAGTCGTGAGGGGAAGAGGGAGCAAAAAGATAGATAGAATTTGGTTGGAGAGCGCTTAGGTGTTATAATGGAAAGAGAAAGGGAAGTTTATGGATGGGAATATTCCCTATAGCTTTTAAAACAAGGAGGATTAAGAATGTTTAGTTTGTTTGAATTTGCAGTAGGGGTTCGCCTCTTGATGTTTGTAGTCTTTGTAGCCTGTGTCTATGGGGGGAATGCCCTGTTTGTGCATCTGGAACACCGCAAAACAAAATTCCTTTGGAAGCTTGCTTTTGTGACGCTCTATTCAATTTTTCTCCTCCTTGTAACCTATGTTGTCTGGTTTGTTTTTTACTTTGGTTTAAATGCTTAAGCTCCAGTTATTCATCTAAGCATACAGAAAATCCACCCCGTCTTGATAGAGGGGGCGGACTTTTCTATTTTCAGATGATATCTTAATTCTTACGATCATGATTTCTCGCATCGAAAATCGAGTTGAAACATAAAAAGAAAATAATGCAAACAGATAAATCAATTGGTAAGGGGATTCTGGTTATGTTTAAATCATTGAAAATGCTGAGAAAACTGTAAGAGATGAAGAGAATAAAATTTACCCTTCTAAAAATGTGTCTTTTATCTAACATGACTTATCCAAATTTCTTACGAAGATCTTTCCCGATAGTGTAAGCAGCCATAAATAAAGCTATACCAACACCTACACCAAAACCACCCTTGATTCCTTGCAATTCTTTATTAGAAATTGAACAATACTGATCTAAACCTTTAATCATACTAACCTCCTAAAAAATAACCAGCTGCCAAACCAGAACCTACAAGTGCTGTTCCACCTGCAATAGCTTTCCAAGATACTGCTACTCCAAAGATAACTAAGGGAGCGAGACCACCATCAATATCTGATAATTCGTTTTCAGATAACGATAAAAATTGATTGTCAAGAACGTCAAAATTTGTCATTGAACTTTCCTCCTTTTTTCTTGTTCACTTATATATTCGGAAAAGATAGGAAAAATGTAAAATTTTTTTGAATTTTTGTACTGTCCTCTTTGTCTAAATGACAGGCCCTTTTGTTTCAAAACAAAGAAAATTCCCATGTGCTGGCTTTTGTAGTATAATAGTAAACAGACAAAAAGATAGGAATGTGTTATGAAAGTATTAGCTTTTGATACGTCCAGCAAGGCTCTTTCTCTCGCTATTTTAGAGGACAAGCAGGTTCTTGCCGAGACGACGATTAATATTAAGAAGAATCACAGTATTACCCTCATGCCTGCCATTGATTTTTTGATGGCCAGTTTGGATTGGACACCTAAGGATTTGGATCGAATCGTGGTGGCGGAAGGGCCAGGTAGCTACACAGGCTTACGAATCGCGGTAGCAACTGCCAAGACCTTGGCACATACTCTGAACCTTGAGTTAGTGGGGATGTCTAGCCTTTTAGCTCTGGTACCGAGCCAGCAGGAAGGTTTGGTTGTTCCTTTGATGGATGCGCGTCGCAACAATGTTTATGCAGGATTTTATGAAAATGCCAAACCTGTCATGCCAGAAGCACACCTGTCCTTTGCGGAAGTGCTAGAAAAAGTCAAGGATGTTGAACAGGTGACCTTTGTTGGAGAAGTTGGAGCCTTTGTGGAGCAGATCCAGGAACAGCTGCCACAAGCTAGCTATCAAGAAACCTTGCCAAATGCAGCTAATCTAGCTCTTTGGGCATGGGACAAGGAAGCAGACTCCTTGCACGACTTTGTACCAAATTACCTCAAACGTGTTGAAGCCGAGGAAAATTGGCTCAAGAACCACACCGAGTCTGGCGAGTCCTACATTAAACGCCTATGATAGAAATCAAACGAATCCAACAGCGACCTGCCCTAGCTCAAGCCATCTACGCTGTCATGGCAGCTGTTTACCCAGTCAGCCCTTGGACACTGGAACAAATCCAAGCAGACCTGTCCCAAGACCAAACTTGGTACGCTCTAGCCTATGATGGAACAGAAGTGATTGGATTTCTAGCTGTGCAGGAGAATCTCTTTGAGGCAGAAGTCCTGCAAATCGCTGTCAAAGGGGCCTATCAGGCTCAGGGAATTGCGTCAGCCTTGTTTGCAACATTGCCGACAGACAAGGAGATTTTCCTCGAAGTCAGAAAGTCAAACCAACGAGCGCAAGCATTTTACAAGAAAGAAAAGATGGCGATCATCGCTGAGCGAAAGGCCTACTACCATGATCCAGTCGAGGACGCCATCATCATGAAGAGAGAAATAGATGAAGGATAGATATATTTTAGCATTTGAGACATCCTGTGATGAGACCAGTGTCGCCGTACTGAAAAACGAAGATGAGCTCTTGTCCAATGTCATTGCGAGTCAAATTGAGAGTCACAAACGTTTTGGGGGCGTAGTGCCAGAAGTAGCTAGTCGTCACCATGTCGAGGTCATTACAGCCTGTATCGAGGAGGCTCTAGCAGAAGCAGGAATTACAGAAGAAGACGTAACAGCCGTTGCCGTTACTTATGGACCTGGATTGGTTGGGGCTTTGCTAGTTGGTTTGTCAGCTGCCAAGGCCTTTGCTTGGGCGCATAGCTTGCCTCTAATTCCCGTTAACCACATGGCGGGCCACCTCATGGCAGCTCAAAGTGTCGAGCCTTTGGAGTTTCCCTTGCTAGCTCTCTTGGTCAGCGGTGGGCACACGGAGTTGGTCTATGTTTCTGAGGTTGGGGATTACAAGATTGTTGGAGAAACGCGGGATGATGCAGTTGGTGAGGCCTATGATAAGGTCGGCCGTGTCATGGGCTTGACCTATCCAGCAGGTCGCGAAATTGACGAGCTGGCCCATCAGGGGCAGGATATTTATGATTTCCCTCGTGCCATGATTAAGGAGGACAATCTGGAGTTTTCCTTCTCTGGGTTGAAGTCTGCCTTTATCAATCTTCACCACAATGCCGAGCAAAAGGGAGAAAGCTTGTCCAAGGAAGACCTGTCAGCATCCTTCCAAGCAGCAGTTATGGATATTCTCATGGCAAAAACCAAGAAAGCCATAGAAAAATACCCTGTTAAAACCCTAGTCGTAGCCGGTGGCGTGGCAGCTAATAAAGGTCTCAGAGAACGCCTAGCAGCTGAAATCACCGATGTCAAGGTCATCATCCCACCCCTACGCCTTTGCGGAGACAATGCAGGTATGATTGCTTATGCCAGCGTCAGCGAGTGGAACAAAGAAAATTTTGCAGGCTTGGACCTCAACGCCAAACCAAGCCTCGCCTTTGATACTATGGAATAAAGAGTCAGCTTTGAGCTGGCTTTTTTGCTAAAATATTTTATAATATGTTAAAAAAGTAAAATTTTTTACGAATAGAATAGTAAAGGGAATCTTTAAAGGGGAGTTTGGCTATGATTGAAAAACAGGAATTGGGAGAATTTTACAAGGAATTGCGCCTGGCGAGGAAACTCAAGCAGTCAGATGTGGCTTGTGAGGGTCTAACAGCTTCCCAGCTATCCAAGTTTGAACTAGGACAGTTTCCGTGTTATACTATCCTTATTTCATAGTATAGGAGAAAATAGAATGAAAAAGATAATCTCACGCTACTACTTGTTTATAGCCATTCTACTTGTCATTGCTGACCAGTTCTTCATTCGTTTGCTTTTACATAGCGACCTTGCTGCTGGTCTATCTGATTTTGCCTATTATTTGTCAGATATGTTGTTGAATTTTCTTGTGGTTTTATTTGCTCTTATTGTTATGGTTTGGTCAGGAAAATGGCAGAAAATCAACAGTAGAAAATTTAAAGGGTCTTATCTTTTTTATTCCTTTTTAGCTCTTCTTGCTTTTGTTATTTGGAATTTTGTCACATTTTATCTTTTCCCATCTACCAAAAATGAAATTGCTTATCAACTGGATGTTCCTACTTTTACAGGGGCCACAGCATTTTTTATGTATTTTTTCTATCCTGTGATTGCAGGTCCCATTATTGAAGAGATGACTTATCGTGGATTGGTGATGACTGCTCTGGAGAAAGGGGAAAAATGGGGACTGGATGTACTTGGTTCTGCTGCTTTATTTGGGGTCTTGCATATTAGTAGCCATGGTTGGGTTCTGACAGACTTTTTCGTATATATGGTTGGTGGTCTCATATTTGCAGTCTTGTTTAGAGTGACCAAGTCCATTTATTGGCCTATTGGACTGCATATAGTTTACAACGGCATTGGTCAAATTTTATCGTTGCTGTAATTTTGGGTGCTCAGCAATATCGGTCTATCCTTGGGGAAAAATTCCCATTTGAACTCAAAAAGGAGTTGCGATGAAAGTATTTATTCAAAATAGAGATTTTAGGCAATTAACCATCAACCAGTGGATTTCAATGGTTGGGGATACAATTTTTTATCTTGCTTTTTTGAATTATGTGGCAGATGCTTCGTTTGCCCCCTTGGCAATTTTACTCATTACGATTTCAGAGACTGTTCCTCAAGTTCTGCAAATTTTTATGGGAGTTTTGGCTGATTTTCAACACCATCGTGTTCTAAAGTATACGGTTATTAGTTTTGTCAAATTTGTACTTTATTCTATAGTGGCGCTTTCGCTTTCAGGGCAGCCCTTTTCCTTATGGCTTGTATTCTTTATTTGTTTAATGAACCTTTTGTCGGATACATTGAGTTACTTTTCAGGAGCCATGCTTACTCCTATTTTTATAAGAATCATTGGAAAAGAACATCTGACAGAAGCTATTGGCTTTAAACAATCAACAGTTAGTTTAGTTCGGACAATCAGTAATATTCTAGGAGGGGTTTTACTAGGAATTCTTTCCATTCAGTTTATTTCCTTGCTAAACGCTCTGACGTTTCTGATAGCATTTGTAGGTATTCTTCTCATAAAAAATGATCTTTTGAAAGTTGAAAAAACAATTAGCTATCAAGAAGGTCTTTCTATAAAATCGTTTTGCCAGCATTTGTTCCAATCATCGAAATTGATTTGGAATATGGATAGAGTAATCTTCATTTTATTTATCGTCTCTATCAGCCAAGCTGTGATCAATGTCACTGTTCCTATTTCGACTCTTTTTTTAAGAATCCAACCGTTTTTGAATTTACAAACTGGTCAATCTCTTGCTTTGTTATCAACACTAGAATTATCAGCACTTATTGTCGGAAGTCTTGTGAGTGGCTATCTGAAAAATACGATTTCTATAAAAACAGCTCTATACGCTTCGGTCACCATCCAGTTACTCCTTCTAGTAGGATTTGCCACAGGTCATTTTGGTTTGATTTTGCTTTTCAGTTCCTTGGATGCCTTCGTCGCAGGGTTACTCTCTCCTAGATTGCAAGAACTCGTCTTTAAACAAATACCTGAGGAGTCAATGGGAGCGATTCAATCCTCTATTGGTGCTATTACGGTTGTTTTACCAAGTCTATTCACAATTGTTTTCGTAACGATTGCTACAAGTTTTGGGACCCTAGCGGTTAGCTTTATTCTATTGCTATTACTCCTAACCGCATTTGTCATGCTCTTGAATATTCGTGAGAGCATTTAGTGGGGAATTTGTATAATAGGTGTTTGAGACTGGATTGCCAGTCTTTTTATGACGGCCAAAATCAGCAGACTTTTTTCTCTTCTTTGAATATGTTATAATAGTCAGTGCTGTGGCTGTGATGATGAACAGCTTCAATTGGAGAGAATATGAGGAGAAGGATGAGAGAAAAAGGATTTTGGGAAGGTGTACAGGCGGCCATGCCGACTGCCCTTGGCTATGTCAGCATTGGCCTGGCTTGTGGGATTATTGGCGCGCCCTATGTGACACCTGTTGAGATGGGCTTGATGAGCCTCTTTGTTTATGCTGGGAGCGCCCAGTTTGCCATGTTGGCACTGATTGCGGTACAAGCGCCTGTGGCAGCTATTGCTATGACGGTCTTTTTGATCAACTTGCGACTCTTTTTGCTGAGCTTGCATGCATCGACCTATTTCCGTCATACTAGTCTCTGGCAAAATATCGGCATGTCTAGTCTCCTGACAGATGAGACCTACGGGGTTTTGATGGGAGAATTAGCCCATACAGACAAGGTCCATCCTATGTGGATGCATGGGAACAATCTCAATAGTTATGTAGCCTGGTTTATTGGGACAGTTGCGGGGACAGCTTTAGGTGGGCTTCTTCCAAATCCTGAGGTCTTTGGATTAGACTTTGCCCTTGTTGGGATGTTTATCGGGATTTTTACTTCACAATTTCAGATTATGCAAAGACGGGTTCCTGTCCGCAATCTGCTGCTAATCCTAGCCGTTGTTGCGCTGTCTTTCTTTTTGCTCTTGATAGTAGTGTCTCAGTCGCTAGCTGTTTTGTTTGCGACCTTGCTAGGTTGTACCATGGGGGTGGTCTTAGATGGTCAGTAAATATCTTTTGTTAGCCGTTATCTTTTCAGGCCTAGTGACTTGGATTCCCCGTATGATTCCCTTCATCTTGGTTAAGTACAAGGGCTTGCCAGCTATCGTCGAGCGGTTTTTGAAGTTTTTGCCTGTTTCCATTATCTTTGCCTTGATCCTTTCAAGCGTAGTGACTGGCAAAGTTGGCAGTCTCCCTCAAATCAAATGGCTGGACTTTTTAGCAGTCTTTCCAACGGCTTGGGTAGCCTTTCGCTACCGCAATCTAGTAGGTACGGTTCTTTTTGGGGTAGTCTTGATTGCAGTCTTGCGTCTGGTCTTTTAAATCAGCCATAAAAAAAACCTATCACCGAGATAGATATCATATAATGGCAAAAAAAAATATTTTCTGTTAAGATAGTAAAGTATTCTATTTTGGAGGAAATGACATGAAAAAAATCGTTAAATACTCATCTCTTGCTGCTCTAGGACTTGTGGCTGTAGGTGTGTTAGCAGCTTGCTCAGGTGGTGCGAAAAAAGAGGGAGAAGCAGCTAGCAAGAAAGAAATTATCGTTGCAACTAATGCTACACCAAAACCATTCAACTATGAAGAAAATGGCGAATTGACTGGTTACGAAATTGAAGTGGTTCGCGCTATCTTTAAAGACTCTGACAAGTATGATGTCAAGTTTGAGAAGACAGAGTGGTCAGGAGTCTTTGCAGGACTTGATGCTGACCGTTACAATATGGCTGTTAGCAACATCAGCTACACTAAAGAACGTGCTGAAAAATACCTTTATGCAGCTCCAACTGCTAAAAACCCTAACGTTCTTGTAGTGAAAAAAGATGACCCTAGCATCAAATCGCTTGATGATATCGGTGGAAAATCAACAGAAGTTGTTCAAGGGACAACTTCTGCTAAACAGCTAGAAGACTACAACAAACAACATTCAGATAATCCAACTGTCCTAAAGTATACTAAAGCGGACTTCCAACAAATCATGGGACGCTTGAGCGATGGCCAGTTTGACTACAAGATTTTTGATAAAATCGGTGTTGAAACAGTCATCAAGGACCAAGGTTTGGACAACTTGAAAGTCATTGAACTTCCAAGCGACCAACAACCTTACGTTTACCCACTTCTTGCTAAAGGTCAAGATGAGTTGAAAACATTTGTAGACAAACGTATCCAAGAACTCTACAAAGACGGAACTCTTGAAAAGTTGTCTAAACAGTTCTTCGGAGACACTTATCTCCCAGCAGAAGCTGATATTAAATAAGTTTGTAAATCATCCATTCTCTCGTAGGTGGATGATTTTGCAACTTCTAGACTTATAGTTTCAAACTATATGTCTGCCTATCTAATAACAATTTGCGAAATCAAATAAAGTATGAGATACTATTACGGTATTATTTTTAAAGGAGAAAGAATCATGAAAATTAAAAAATGGTTAGGCGTAGCAGCTATTGCTACAGTAGCAGGCCTTACACTTGCAGCTTGCGGAAATTCAGACAAGAAAGCAGACAATACAACTACAGTTAAAATTGCGACTGTTAACCGTAGTGGCTCAGAAGAAGCACGTTGGGACAAAGTCCAAGAATTAGTTGAAAAAGACGGCATTAAATTGGAATTCACAGAGTTTACAGATTACTCACAACCAAACAAGGCAACTGCTGATGGTGAAGTAGACTTGAACGCTTTCCAACACTACAACTTCTTGAACAACTGGAACAAAGAAAACGGGAAAGACCTTACAGCGATTGCAGATACGTACATCTCACCAATCCGTCTTTACTCAGGTAAAAATGGTGAAGAAAACAAGTACACCAAAGTGGAAGAAATCCCAGATAAGGGTGAAATCGCTGTACCAAACGATGCAACAAACGAAAGCCGTGCGCTTTACTTGCTTCAATCAGCTGGTTTGATCAAATTGGATGTTTCTGGAACTGCTCTTGCAACAGTTGCTAACATCACAGAAAATCCAAAGAACTTGAAGATTACTGAATTGGACGCTAGCCAAACAGCTCGTTCATTGTCATCAGTTGATGCTGCTGTTGTAAACAATACCTTCGTTACAGAAGCAAAATTGGACTACAAGAAAGCACTCTTCAAAGAGCAAGCTGATGAAAACTCAAAACAATGGTACAACATCATCGTTGCGAAAAAAGATTGGGAATCATCACCTAAGGCTGATGCCATCAAGAAAATTATCGCAGCTTACCACACTGATGAAGTGAAAAAAGTTATCGAAGAGACATCAGACGGTTTGGACCAACCAGTTTGGTAATAAGACACAGGGAGGTGGGAGAGAGTTTCCACCTCTTGCTTTTGTATAGAGCATGAATTGTAAAGAAGACTATAGGTTCATAGAAAGGTAGAGAGAATATGGTTTTTCCTAGCGAACAAGAACAGATTGAAAAATTTGAAAGGGATCATGTAGCCCAGCATTATTTTGAGGTTTTGCGTACCTTGATTTCTAAGAAATCAGTCTTTGCCCAGCAGGTTGGACTGAAGGAAGTTGCCAACTATCTGGGTGAGATTTTCAAGCGTGTAGGGGCTGAAGTGGAGATTGATGAGACTTATACGGCTCCCTTTGTCATGGCGCATTTCAAGAGTTCGCGTCCGGATGCCAAGACCTTGATTTTCTATAACCACTATGATACCGTGCCAGCGGATGGGGATCAGGTCTGGACAGAGGATTCCTTTACGCTTTCGGTCCGCAATGGTTTCATGTATGGGCGTGGGGTTGATGATGATAAGGGTCATATCACAGCTCGTTTGAGTGCTTTGAGAAAATATATGCAGCATCATGATGACCTGCCTGTCAATATCAGTTTTATCATGGAAGGAGCGGAGGAATCGGCTTCAACAGACCTAGATAAGTATCTGGAAAAACATGCGGACAAACTCCGTGGGGCGGACTTGCTAGTCTGGGAACAAGGGACCAAGAACGCCTTGGAACAGCTTGAAATCTCTGGCGGAAACAAGGGAATTGTAACCTTTGATGCCAAGGTAAAAAGTGCTGATGTGGATATCCACTCGAGTTATGGTGGTGTCGTGGAGTCAGCGCCGTGGTATCTTATCCAGGCTCTAAGTAGTCTGCGAGCTGCTGATGGATGTATCTTGGTAGAAGGCTTGTACGAGGATGTTCAAGGGCCAAATGAACGAGAACTAGCCTTGGTAGATACCTATGCCCAACGCAATCCTGAGGAAATTAGTCGCATTTATGGTTTGGAATTGCCTCTCTTACAAGAGGATCGTGCAGCCTTTCTAAAACGGTTCTTTTTCGAGCCGGCCCTTAATATCGAAGGGATTCAGTCAGGTTATCAAGGGCAAGGGGTTAAAACGATTTTGCCAGCAGAAGCCAGTGCTAAGTTAGAGGTTCGTTTGGTTCCTGGCCTAGAACCGCATGATGTTCTGGAAAAAATTCGGAAACAGCTAGACAAAAATGGCTTTGATAAGGTAGAATTATACTATACCTTGGGAGAGATGAGCTATCGAAGCGATATGAGCGCGCCAGCTATTCTCAATGTGATCGAGTTGGCCAAGAAATTCTATCCACAGGGCGTTTCAGTTTTGCCGACAACAGCGGGGACAGGCCCCATGCATACGGTCTTTGATGCCCTAGAGGTACCAATGGTGGCCTTCGGTCTAGGAAATGCCAATAGCCGAGACCATGGTGGAGATGAAAACGTGCGAATCGCCGATTACTACACCCATATTGAATTAGTAGAGGAGCTGATTAGAAGCTATGAGTAGAGATATTATCAAGTTAGATCAGATTGATGTGACTTTTCACCAAAAGAAGAGAACCATCACAGCGGTCAAGGATGTGACCATTCACATCCAAGAAGGGGATATCTACGGTATCGTTGGATATTCTGGAGCAGGGAAATCAACCCTTGTACGGGTGATTAACCTCTTGCAAAAGCCATCTGCTGGGAAAATTACCATTGATAACGACGTCATTTTTGATGGCAAGGTGACCTTGACAGCAGAGCAGTTGCGTCGTAAGCGTCAAGACATTGGGATGATTTTCCAGCATTTCAACCTGATGAGTCAAAAGACAGCAGAGGAAAATGTGGCCTTTGCCCTTAAACACTCTGGACTCAGCAAGGAAGAAAAGAAAGCTAAAGTAGCTAAGTTGTTAGACTTGGTTGGCTTGGCGGATCGTGCTGAAAACTACCCTTCACAACTATCAGGAGGGCAAAAACAGCGTGTGGCCATTGCGCGTGCCTTGGCAAATGATCCGAAAATTTTGATTTCAGATGAGTCAACGTCTGCCCTTGACCCTAAGACAACCAAGCAGATTTTGGCTTTGTTGCAAGATTTGAACCAAAAATTAGGCTTGACTGTTGTTTTGATTACGCATGAAATGCAGATTGTCAAAGATATTGCCAACCGTGTGGCAGTTATGCAGGATGGCCGTTTGATTGAAGAGGGCAGTGTCCTTGAAATCTTCTCAGATCCTAAACAGCCTTTGACCCAGGACTTTATCTCAACTGCGACAGGTATTGATGAAGCCATGGTCAAGATTGAGAAGCAAGAAATCGTAGAGCATTTATCTGAGAACAGTATCTTAGTGCAGCTCAAGTATGCAGGTGCTTCGACAGACGAACCACTTTTGAATGAATTGTACAAGCGTTACCAAGTAACGGCTAATATCCTCTATGGAAATATCGAAATTCTCGATGGGACTCCTGTTGGAGAATTGGTTGTGGTCTTGTCAGGTGAAAAAGCAGCACTAGCAGGTGCTCAAGATGCCATCCGTCAGGCTGGTGTGCAGTTAAAAGTATTGAAGGGAGGACAGTAAGATGACAGAGTTGATTCAAACTTATTTACCAAATGTCTATAAGATGGGCTGGGCTGGTCAGGCAGGCTGGGGAACGGCTATCTACCTAACTCTTTATATGACAGTTTTTTCCTTCATCATCGGAGGGTTCTTGGGGCTGGTAGCAGGTCTCTTCCTTGTCTTGACAGCGCCAGGCGGTGTCTTGGAAAATAAGGTTATCTTTTGGATTTTAGACAAGATCACCTCCATTTTCCGTGCGGTTCCTTTCATCATCCTCTTGGCAATCATGTCACCACTTTCTCACTTGATTGTGAAGACGAGTATCGGGCCAAATGCAGCCCTTGTCCCACTTTCTTTTGCGGTCTTTGCCTTCTTTGCTCGTCAGGTGCAGGTTGTCTTGGCTGAACTGGATGGCGGTGTCATTGAGGCGGCGCAGGCTAGTGGAGCGACCTTCTGGGATATCGTGGGTGTTTACCTATCAGAAGGTCTTCCAGATTTGATTCGTGTGACGACGGTGACCTTGATTTCCCTTGTTGGGGAAACAGCAATGGCTGGTGCGGTTGGTGCTGGTGGTATCGGTAACGTGGCTATTGCCTATGGATTTAACCGCTACAATCACGATGTGACCATCTTGGCGACTATCATTATCATCTTGATTATCTTTGCAATCCAGTTCTTGGGAGATTTCTTGACCAAGAAATTAAGTCATAAATAATGGAAGGAGCCCAACGGGACTCCTTTTTGTTTTCTCACCGAAATGCAAGAAGAGTAAAGTTTCTTTTTAGAAATATGCTATAATAAAGAAAGGCCCCTCAATTAGCAAATCGGAAAGTTTGCTGTAGGAGGGATGATAATGTAAAGGAGTCTAGCTGGTATGAATTATTTCGAGGGGAATGAGTTTTTCCTTCTCTTATTTGTAGTTTTACTGATTGGTTTTGTGGTAAACTTTTTTGAAAAACGTAAGGACTACTATATTTTGGCGCTCTCCCTCTTATTTGCAGGAGCTATCTATGGTAAGAGTCGAGCGATGATGGTCTATTTGCTCGCCTTTATCGTTTACCAGTATTTTCTGGTTTTTCTAGCACAGCGGATAGAGGCAAAGTGGCTGAAACCACTGGTTTTCCTTTCCATTCTTCCTTTGGTAATCAATAAAGTCTTTGCCCTGACTTCTCTGCATTTGTTGGCCTTTATTGGAATTTCTTACATGTCCTTTAAGACCATTCAGATCATGCTAGAAATATCGGATGGCTTGATCAAAGAAAAAATCAGTGTAAAAGATTATCTACAGTTTTTGCTCTTTTTCCCAACAGTTAGTGCTGGTCCAATTGATCGGAGTAGGAGATTTTTAAAAGAGATAAACGAGGTCATGCCCCGAAAAGAGTATCTAGAGTTAGCAGGGGACGGTGTGTATCGTATCGTTCTAGGCCTCCTTTACAAGATTGTTTTATCAACCTATGTTTACCAGATGTTACTCGCTCTAAATAATACGGGCACAGTCGTTTACTCAATCAAGTATATGTACCTCTATACCTTGTATCTGTTCTTTGACTTTGCAGGCTATAGTCTAATGGCCGTTGGAAGTAGTAATATTCTAGGTATTCAGACACCGATGAACTTTAACAAACCTTTCTTGAGTGTCGATATCAAGGATTTCTGGACCAGATGGCATATCACCTTGTCGACCTGGTTGAGAGATTTTGTATTTTCAAGAGTATTGATGCAGGTTATCAGGAAAAAATGGTTTAAAAATAGACTACACAATGCAACCTATGCCTATATGGTCAATATGTTGGTCATGGGTTTTTGGCATGGTCTTAGTGTTAGCTACATTGTCTATGGTTTTTATCATGGTGTCTTGATGGCTGGATTTGAAGTGTATCAAAAGAAAAGCAATTTTTATAAAAAAAATAAAAACAAGAACTGGTATAAGCTACTAAGTTGGTTTGTGACCATGCATTTGGTTATGGTTGGTTTCTTTATCTTTTCGGGTGAACCCTATAAAATCTTACTGACGATTTTAAAGAGATAAGAGATTGAAAAGAAATCGGCTAGATCGAAGGGATAGGATAAAACGAGATGATTAAATTAAAAGCATTTTTACTATCGCTTGTGCTCGTAATTGCGACGCTTGCCCTTTTAAATGTGACGTATGTCAAGAAGATTGATGATTATTATAAAGTCAAGGATAACAGTATTCGTTATAGCACCTCGTATGAAAAGTATAAAAGTAGAGATATTATAACAAGCAATATTACTCCCAATACACTGGTTCTAATGGGTTCCTCAGAGTTGGTTGCGACGATAAATGAAGACTATCATCCAAATAAAATTTTTAACTACAACGATTTTAATATCATGCAGATTGGGACCAGTTATTCTCAAAACATTATTCAGGCTACGACCTTGGGGTCTATTGAAGGATCTATGAGTAAGCGAAAAGTAGCTATAGTAGAGTCTGTTCAGTGGTTTGAAAAAGATGGGACCCATCAAGATGCCTTTTTGAATAAGGCTTCTCAGGAACATATTTTCCACATGCTAGATAATGACAAGATTAGTAAAGAAACGAAAGAAAAACTAATCAATCGCATTATCGAGATTACCAAAGGAAACAAGCAACAAAACGACATCTACAAAAAATACAAAAGTTATTTCATAGATGGAAAAGGAACCATTGTCGATAAAAAACTATTAGAGTTTGAGAATGCGATGTATTCCTTTAAGCTCAAACAGACTTTTTATCAAAAACATGCCAAATCAGATTATCCTTCGCTAGGAGACAAAACTCCAGACTATGATTGGCAGAAGATGACGGATCAGTTTGTGGAAGAGGTCAAAAAGAAAACAGACAATAATGACTATGCTGTTGATAATAACTACTACAATACTTACTTAAAAGATCGCTATGCATCGCTGAAAGATTCTAATAAAGATTTGAGCTACCTAGAGTCACCAGAATATTCAGATATGGAACTCTTCTTGACAGTTGCCAAAGAATTGGGAATTGAAGTTGAGGTTATTATTTTCCCAGTAAACGGGAAATGGAATGACTACACTGGTGTCTCAAGAGAGATGCGAGAAAAAACTTATAAAAAAATAGAAGATGTCGCAAAGAGCCATGGTGCAACCGTATTAAACTATGGAAACAGAGAGTATGATGATTACTTTTTATTTGACGTGATGCACGTTGGAGTGAAAGGATGGATGGAAGTTGAAAAAGAACTTTACAAATTTGCAAACCAAGCTAACTAACACTCATCGTTTAATCTTGTGGACACTATTTTTCTATACGGTTATCTTGAGCATCGTGATTTACTGTTTTGTGACCGATTTTTCGAATATTCAAGAATTTATCTATAGTGAATTCTAAGACTGTATACAAAAAGGCCCTGGAACTAGGCATAGCTAGTCTTCAGGGCTTTTATCTTATAGTTTATCAGCTATTTTTTGACTTAGAAATTGCCCAACCACAGCCCCAATCAAGGCACCTAGGAGGATGCTCGAAACAAAGAGAAGGATTTTGTCTAACTCGGGAGCGACCATGATACGGTCGATGTATTCTTGTGACTTCCCACGCGCAAGTAAGGTGGCCATGTAAGCTTTGGGACGGATCCACATGAGGAAGATAGGACCACTTGTGCTGAAAGCAAAGATAAGGAAGGAGAGGATGTTTTTGATTCGGTCTTTGTAGTTTCCGAGACGAGCGATGGCATCTGCTGCAAGACCACAGACGATACCTGGAAGAAAAGCACCAGCACCATGCTTGCTAGCTAGGAAAAAAATTGCCATAAAAAGTCCTAGAGTTGTAATAGCGCCAAAACGAGGGACCTTCGACAAAAGAAGCATGTAGACACTGCCACCGACCAGGGCAGAAAAGGCAGGTGCGTAGAACATGTTGCCTGTTTGGTCGACCAGGTGTCCTAGGAAGACTCCAATCCCTACACAGAGAAAGTAGAGGACGGCGGCCAAGAGGGTGGTTAAGATATTTTTCTTCATGAGAATCTCCTTGATGCGAATTAACAAAACCAATTGTATCACGCTTTTTAAGGATTGTAAATGGGAACTCTATATTTTTGAAAACGCTTGAAATATGATATAATAGTTACATTGTTAGTTTAAGGAGAGTAACATGGGAAAATTTCTAGAATTCGTCTTTAATCGTATCTTTTTGGGAATGATGGCGACAGCTTATTTCTGGCTATTAACACTGGCGGGAGGAGTGGTCTTTGGTTTGGCACCAGCTAGTGCCACCCTTATGAGTTTGTATGCGGAGCATGGTTATACCTATCGAGCATACCATTTGAAGGAAGCTTGGGAATTGTATAAGAGCAATTTTGTCAAGAGTAATCTAGCTTTCTATAGTTTTGTGTTTGTGGATCTTGTCCTAGTTTATGGTTTGTATCTTCTAGTTCAATTGCCCCATCAGACGATTTTCCACCTCTTGGCGACCTTTCTCAACGTCCTTGTAGTTGCTCTTGTCTTTCTAGCCTATACTGTTTCCTTGAAACTTCAGGTATACTTTGATTTATCCTACCAAAACACTTTGAAACTGTCCCTTATCGGGATTTTCATGAGCTTGCCTGCGATTGCCAAGGTTTTACTCGGGTCAGCTCTCCTTGTAGGAGTTGGTTATTATATGCCTGCCTTGCTCTTTTTTGTAGGAATTGGAATGTGGCATTTCTTTATTAGTGATATGTTGGAACCTATTTATGAAAGTATCCATGAAAAATTGGCGACAAAATAGAATGAAGCAGTTCTGGCTTCACTCTCTTTTACGGATTTATAGTTTGGTTATGATCGTGGTCATTGCCAGTTTTGCGATTATGCTCTCGTATGCTGACTGGGATTCACGTGAGAAGGAGGCCCAAAGGGTTGCAGAACGTGTGACCACTCGGACAGTGAGTGAAGTGGAATATTATCACAGAGAGTCAACTCAACTCGCTCAGTCTTTGGTTGAAAATCAAGCCCGAATTGAAGGGATTTACAAGTATTTCAGTCTCAGCACACCAGACTATTTCTACTGGCAATTAGAGCGTAAAACTTCGCCTTATATTTCTGTATCCTTGTATGAAAATATTGATAATATCTATGTTCGGAATGATTTTGTGACTGGAGTGGCTATTGTCCTTCAGGACTATAAGGAAGTGTATGTTTCGACTAGAGAAAAACGCAGCGGAGAGAAAGTTCCTGCGGAGGATTTTAAACCGACAGCCAACAGTTTTGCCATTCCAGTTTCTGATCCTGTGTCTGACAAGGATTTAGGAGTGATCTATATCTCCTTATCGCCAGATGTTCTCCATGGAGCTATTGACAATACAAGGGGCCATATCCCGATGGCTGTAACAGTAACTTCGCCTTTTGAGATTGAGATGTTCCATATTGGGGAGAAGGTATCAGTCGAGAGGGAGAACTGGTTTGTAGGTGTTACCTCTCACGGTTATCAGGTTCGAGCTGCTGTTCCTAAAAATTTTGTTCTTACTGGAACTTTGAAGAGTTCAGCTATTATTATTGGGCTAAGTATCCTCTTTATCATCATTTTGTACGTGACTCTTAGACAGACTTTCTCAAATTACCAAAAACAGGTCGTAGATCTAGTAGATTCTATCGAGGTGATTGCTCAAGGAGAAGAAGGGCTTCGAATTGATACCTCTGAAAAAGACCAAGAGTTGCTTCTCATTGCAGAAACAACCAATGATATGTTGGATCGCCTAGAAAAAAATATCCACGATATCTATCAGCTAGAGCTCAGTCAAAAGGATGCCAATATGCGAGCCCTACAAGCTCAAATCAATCCTCACTTTATGTACAATACTCTAGAGTTTTTACGGATGTATGCCGTTATGGCAAGTCAGGATGAACTGGCAGATATTATCTATGAATTTAGTAGCTTGTTGCGGAATAATATCTCCGATGAGCGTGAAACAACATTGAAGCAGGAGTTGGAATTTTGCCGAAAATATAGCTATCTCTGTATGGTGCGTTATCCTAAATCCATTGCCTATGGTTTCAAGATTGCACCAGAATTGGAAGAAATGAGGATTCCAAAATTTACACTCCAACCATTAGTAGAAAACTACTTTGCCCATGGTGTTGACCATCGCAGAACGGATAATGTCATCAGTATCAAAGCCTTGAAGGGCCAAGGCTTCGTTGAAATCCTAGTGGAAGACAATGGTCGGGGAATGCCCGCTGAGAAACTAGCTAGCTTGCAAGAAAAATTAGCTCAGAGAAGTTTTGAACACGAGGCAAGCTATAGTGGAGAGCGGCAATCAATTGGAATAGTAAATGTACACGAACGCTTTGTTCTCTACTTTGGGGATCGCTACCAAATCAGTGTAGAGTCAGCTGAACAAGAAGGTGTTCGTTACCATATCACTATCCAGGATGAATAGAAAGGGTAGAAATGTATAAAGTTTTATTAGTAGACGATGAGTACATGGTGACAGAGGGGCTCAAGCGATTAATCCCCTTTGAAAAATGGGATATGCAAGTCGTCGCAACAGCTAATCACGCAGATGATGCTTTGGACTATGTTAAGAAAAATCCAGTAGATGTGGTCATTTCCGATGTCAATATGCCAGATAAGACCGGACTTGAGATGATTAGGGAAATGAAAGAGCTACTTCCAGATACCTATTATATCTTGCTGTCTGGTTATCAGGAGTTTGAGTACGTCAAAAAAGCAATGAATCTTAGTGTTGTGGATTATCTGGTCAAGCCAGTAGACAAGGTGGAGTTGGGCAATTTATTAGAAAAGATTGCGCGACAGCTTCAAGAAAAGGTGGAACAAAGTCAGACCCTCAGTCAAGAATTAGATGAAGAAGGCTTTATCAGTTTCTTAGCAGGTAAAGACAGCTGGTGGATTGGTCTGTCCAAGGAAAAGCAGGGCTCTTTCACCATTCCTTACTATGTTTTGGGACAAGATTGGCAGATTTTCATCTCTGATCAACCGCTCGATGGCATCGTCGTGACACCATTTGAAGCACCCTACCAGCAGTCCTTTGAGAATTGGAAGATCAACGCTGAAAAAGCCCTTTTCTACGGTTCAGTTAATCTAGAAAAATCCGAAAGTTTGTTTGCTTATTACGAGCCGATTTATCGGGTGATTATCCAAGGGAATATCAATCAAATCATCGAGGAATTAACCCTGCTAGAGAAGGTCGTTTTGGAGAATACTCCGCGCGTGGCCATCACGAAGCAGCTCTTCACCCAGTTTGTCATGGATGTCTTTCATTTGTTTGAACACCTAAAAGCAGATGATATGACCGAGATAGTCAAAGCTATCCATGCCATTAACACCTTTGAAGAATTGGTTGCCTATATCAAAGAAACTTTGACCAAGTTCTTTGGCCAGTACCGCATGAATGAAAATGTGGTGAGTGTTCTGGAAGTGATTGGGCGTGATTACCAGAAAGAGCTCTCACTTAAGGATATTAGCAAGGATCTCTTTATCAATCCTGTCTATCTCGGTCAGCTGATCAAGAGGGAAACCAACTCAACCTTTGCGGAATTGCTCAATAAACAGCGAATTAAGGCAGCGCAGCAACTCTTACTGTCGACCAGTGATAGCATCGAAGATATTTGTTATGCAGTTGGCTATAGTAATGTTGGATATTTCTATAAGGTTTTCCGTAAATTGTGCGGAAAATCACCGAAAGCTTATCGGAAACAAGTTGAAACCAGCTTGTAAAAGTTGTATTTCTGTACAAAAAATGCTATAATGTTCAAAATATCTTATGGAGGAAAACATGAAAAAGAATCCTATTTATCTTTGGGTCTTGTTAGTCCTATCAGCCCTCATTTCATCTATGTCATTATTTGGAATCTTGAGTCCATTGCCAAGTAAAGATGTGCTTCGTGCGAGCCTGGCGAATAGCGGGACGCTTACTGCCCAGCAATTAGAAGACACAGTCAACTATACTTACCAAGTAACAGCGTCATCACACTCTATTTTTAATACGTTGTTGATTGTCTTATCTGCAATTCTAGTTGTAGTAGCTTTTGTATTTCTCCTACGTAAAAATGTGCAATTCGCAAACTATGCTTATATCGGCTATGTTCTACTAGCGATTGTTGGTTTGGTTTATAGCTATATGAACGTTCAAGATGCGGTTCAATTAATCAAAGATTCTACCCTCGGCCTAGGAATGGGAGCACTAGCACAAGGGACGAATATTTTGTTCATCATCATTAATGTCCTCTTTTTAGCCTTAGTCTTTTACAAGATGTGGCGCCAACAAAAAGATTTGGCCGAAGAAACCGAAGCAGAAGAAGTTGCCTAAGTATTGACAAAAAAGAACTATCAAGTTACAATCTTGGTAGTTCTTTTTAAATCGTAAACAAAAAATCGAGGTCAACATGAAAAAAATATCCTTAGTGTATATCAGTCTGAGTGGGAATACAGAGAGTTTTGTAACCCGACTCAAGGACTATCTCCTGTCTCAGTATGAGGGAATTGAGGTTCAAAAAATCCATATCAAGGATTTGGTCAAGGAAGGCCAAGAATTCTTTGAAATGGAACATCCCTATGTCGCTTTCTTGCCGACCTATCTGGAAGGTGGAAATGGTGTCGATAACGGCGATGTTGAGATTCTAACGACTCCAGTGGGCGACTTTATTGCCTATGGAGACAATGCTAGTAAGTGTTTTGGGGTAGTGGGTTCCGGTAACCGCAATTTTAACAATCAATACTGCCTGACAGCCAAGCAGTATAGCCAGCGCTTTGGCTTCCCGGTCCTAGCAGACTTTGAAATGCGTGGTATGCTGGGAGATATTAAAAAAGTCGCAGCGATTATCGCGGACTTGTATGAGTTAGAGACAGAAAAATAAAGTAGTTCTGAGGGGCAGTTGAGATTTTCAACTGCTTTTCGTGTATGCAAAAAGCACCCCGTAAGGGTGCCATTTTATAAACTATCCTGCTTTTCCGATGGCAAGTGCATAGATAAAGAAAATAGCAAAGCCAAAGAGGAAAATCAATCCTGCGATAGCGAGGAGTTTTAGCCAAGAAGGAAGATTTTTATTCTCACGTGTCACCAATACATAGTTCAAGAGAGCGAAGAATGGTGTTGTTAGGAAAGAACCGATCATGGCAAAGCGAAGCATGGTGGAAACTTGACCAGCAAAGAATTTGATGATGACGATACCAATAATAGCGGTAATGGTCATCCAGATGTTCAAAGATTTGCGAGAATCCTCTTTTTGACGAATCAAGAGTCGCAGCGATTCCTGATTGACACGAGAGTAACCATCGATAACAGTAATAACTGTTCCAAAGATACAGAGAAAGGCGATAAAGGTAATCAAATAACGGGACCATTCTCCAAGAACAGAGGCATACATACCCACAAACTGAGAAATGTACTTGGCTGAAGCTGCTTCAACTGCCTGTCCTGTAGGATACTGAATCAGTGCTCCGAGTGCCACGAAGAATACAGCCAGGATAGCAGTTCCAATGTAACCAACGTTAAAGTCGAAAAGAGCGTCCGCTGTATTAAAGTTGACGGTCTTTTTCTTTTCAGCAGACCAGAGTGAATTGATGGCTGAAATTTCAATAGGGGCAGGCATCCATCCTAAGAGGGAAACGATAAAAGGGAGTGCCGCCATTTGCCAAGGTGTCTTTTCGACAAAATCAGAGCTGTATTCTGGATGTTTAATTGTTGCAATGATAACTGCAAGAACAGTTGCAATGGTCAAAGCAGACATGATCCATTTTGCCATACCATCCAATAGTTTGTAGCCACCAAAGAGTAACATAGCCCAAATGACTGCAACAAGGATAAGGGACCATTGAGTGATGCTAAGACCGATCATTGGGAAGGCACTGGCGATGATAGCTGAGCACAGAATGGCAACACCAGCTGTGTTGACCATAGCTGAAAAGACATTGAGGATAAAGAAAATCCAGAGATAGAGTTTCCCTTTTTCGGCATAACCTTCGACCAAAGTCTTTCCCGTATCAGCCGTGTATTCAGCACCAAAACGGAAAAATGGATATTTAAAAACATTGGCCAAGATAACCAAGAGGAGTAGTGACCAACCATAAGAACCACCAGCTTGAGTAGAGGATACAATGTGAGAACCTCCAACGGCAGCAGAAGCCATTAGGATTCCTGGCCCCATTGCCTTTAGTTTGCTTGCCCAGGTTGACTGGTTTGATAACGTAACTTGTGACATAATAAACACTCCTATTTTTGAATTTTCAGAATAATCTGAATAGATAGCTACTATTCTACAAAAAACTTAAAGGAAATGCAAGAATATTTTGAAAAAATATAGAAAATTACAGAAAACTTTACATGTATTAATGAAATTTCTCCAAGGAGAATATGGTAAGCCTAAAAAATCCGAGAAGAAAGCTTCTCGGATTTTGATTATTTCAATTGATCTGTGACGTCTTTTGAGAGCAACATTCCCAGATGGTAAGTTTTATTGATATGTGCAATGACATCATTGATATTTTCAGTCGTGTGAATTTTCTCTTTGATGTCAGACCTAAATGTCTCGTCCTTCAAGAGTTGCTCTTGGTAGAGTCTTTGAAGTCTTTCCTTCTCGTACTTATTGAGCAGAAAAAGGAAAACCAAGCTAAGTACAACGAGGATATAAGCATATTGGCTCATAAGGAATCTCCCAGTGTGATAAAGAAATAGTAAAAGTGAATAAATTATTTCATTGAACAGCTGCAAGGCCGAACAAAATATAAATGTTATTTTGCCTCAATCGTTCAGATTGCTTTCAAGTAATTTAAAAGATTACGACATGAGCCTAACCAAATCGATATTATTTGGTTAGGTGAATTAGTGAAGCGTTTAGGCAATTCGTACTGGTTACGACGTCATGGGCTCTAAATCGATTATATTTAGGGACCATGACTAGTGAAGCAGTTAGCTAGTCCGCATATAAGCGGCTAGCTTCCTAGTTTGCTCTTTGATTTTCATTGAGTATTAGATTGCTTTACAATAAAGTGATTAAAAGATTACGACATGAGCCTAACCAAATCGATATTATTTGGTTAGGTGAATTAGTGAAGCGTTTAGGCAATTCGCCATATAGCGATTGCCGTCAAGAGACTAGGAGCTTTAGTTCCAGTCTCTTGTAACGATTTACATCTTCTCCGGCGCTTCTACTCCGAGCAAACGAAGAGCTTCTTTGAGGACGACTGCGGTTGCGTAGCTGAGTGCTAGACGACTGTCGCGCTCAGGACTTTCATCTAGGATACGTGTATGTGCATAGTACTTGTTAAAGGCTTGAGCCAGACTAATCGCAAATTTCGCAATGATAGAAGGTTCAAAGTTATCTGCTGCACGATTGATAATACGTGGAAAGTCCTGGAGTAGCTTAATGATTTCCCAGCTTTCAGCATCGTTCAAGCTGTAGTTGCCAGCTGCATCTGGTTTGAAATCGGCTTTGCGCAAGATGGATTGGATACGAGCGTAGGCGTATTGAACGTAAGGTCCAGTTTCTCCTTCAAAGGATACCATAGCTTCAAGGTCGAAGTCATATCCATTTGTACGGTCGGTCTTAAGATCATAGAACTTGATAGCCCCAACTCCAACAGCGTGGGCAACCTGGTCTTTATTTTCTAACTCAGGATTTTTCGCCTCGATTTGGGCCTTGGCACGACTAACAGCCTCAGCGATAGTCGGTTCTAGCAAGATGACATTTCCTTTACGAGTAGAGAGTTTTTTCCCTTCTTTTGTTACCAATCCAAACGGAACATGGACAATGTCTTGGCTCCAATCGTATCCCATCTCTTGTAGTACTGCCTTGAGTTGTTTGAAGTGGGCAGATTGCTCTTGACCAACAACATAGATGGATTTTGCAAATTGGTATTCGTTTTTACGGTAGAGGGCTGCAGCCAAGTCACGTGTGATATAGAGAGTTGCACCATCAGATTTTTTGATAAGAGCTGGATGTTCAATTCCATATTTCTCAAGATTGACAACTTGAGCCCCTTCTGACTCAACAAGAAGTCCTTTTTCAGCGAGAATGTCTACAACAGCATCCATCTTATCATTGTAGAAGGCTTCTCCGTTGTAGCTGTCAAATTCGACTTGCAATTCATTGTAAAGACGGTTGAATTCCACTAAACTTTCATCACGGAACCATTGCCAGAGAGCGAGGGCTTCCTCATCTCCATTTTCCAGTTTGCGGAACCATTCGCGTGCTTCTTCATCCAAGCTAGGATCTTTTTCAGCTTCAGCATTGATGCGAACGTAGAGTTTAAGAAGTTCATCGATTGGATGCGCTTTAACGGCTTCCTCATTTCCCCATTTCTTGTAGGCAACGATCAACATTCCAAACTGTTTACCCCAGTCTCCCAAATGGTTGACCTTGACCGTTTGATAGCCGATCTTTTGGAAAATATGTGACAAGCTATCTCCGATAACCGTTGAACGCAAGTGCCCAATAGAGAATGGTTTTGCGATATTGGGACTAGACATGTCGATGACGACATTTTCTTGCTTGCCAATGGTTTGGTCGGCATAGTGTTCTTTTTCAGTGATAACATCCTGTAATACCTGAGCCGAAATAGCAGATTTATCAAGGAAAAAGTTGACGTAAGGTCCAGTAGCGACAACCTTTTCAAAGGCTTGACTATTGATTTTTTCAGCAATATCTGTTGCAATCATTTGCGGAGCTTTACGCTCGACCTTTGCTAGAGAAAAGGCAGGGAAGGCGATGTCTCCCATTTCTGAGTTTTTAGGTGTTTCCAGTAAATTTAAAATAGCCTCTTGGTCCAGGCTATCAATGACGCTAGCCAACTCGCTAGCAATCAATTCTTTTGTATTCATAAGGGCTCCTTTTGGGCTTTTTTACTATTTTAACACAATTTACTACATTTTTTGAGAAAGAAAAGAATTTTTTTGAATTATCTATTTTTTTTGGTATAATGTAGTTATAAAATAAATGTAAAACTTGTTATAAATATTCACTTAAGAGGATAATATGAGAAAAAGAGAACGGCATCAATTGATTAAAAAGATGATCACCGAAGAAAAACTTGGGACACAAAAAGAGATTCAAGATCGTTTAGAAGCTCGTAATGTTTATGTGACACAAACGACTTTGTCACGTGATTTGCGTGAAATCGGCTTGACCAAGGTTAAGAAAAATGATATGGTGTATTATGTACTAGCAAATGAGACAGATAAGATTGATTTAGTTGAGTTTTTGTCTCATCATTTAGAAGGAGTTGCAAGAGCAGAGTTCACCTTAGTACTTCATACCAAACTTGGGGAAGCTGCAGTCTTAGCAAACATTGTAGATGCAAACAAGGATGAATGGATTTTAGGAACGGTTGCTGGTGCTAATACCTTATTGGTTATTTGTCGAGACCAGCACGTTGCCAAGCTGATGGAAGATCGTTTGCTAGATTTGATGAAAGATAAATAAGGTCTTGGGAGTTGCTCTCAAGACTTATTTTTAGCAAGGAGAGACGGAAAATGGCAACAGAAAAGCTATCACCCGGCATGCAACAGTATGTGGATATTAAGAAACAATACCCAGATGCTTTTTTGCTTTTTCGGATGGGTGATTTTTACGAGTTGTTCTATGAAGATGCAATTAATGCAGCGCAAATTTTAGAAATTTCCTTAACGAGTCGGAATAAAAATGCAGAAAATCCGATACCCATGGCGGGTGTCCCCTATCATTCTGCCCAGCAGTATATCGATGTTCTGATTGAGCAGGGCTATAAGGTAGCCATAGCCGAACAGATGGAAGATCCCAAACAAGCGGTTGGTGTTGTCAAGCGAGAGGTGGTCCAGGTCATCACACCTGGAACGGTCGTCGATAGCAGTAAGCCAGATAGTCAGAATAATTTCTTGGTTTCCTTAGATCGCGATGGAAATCAGTTTGGTCTGGCTTATATGGATCTGGTGACGGGTGACTTTTATGTGACAGGTCTATTAGATTTTACGTTGGTTTGTGGGGAAATCCGTAACCTCAAGGCTCGAGAAGTGGTGCTGGGTTATAACTTGTCTGAGGAAGAAGAACAAATCCTCAGCCGTCAGATGCATTTGGTGCTTTCCTATGAGAAGGAAGGCTTTGAGGATATTCATTTACTGGATCCACGACTGGCAGCTGTGGAGCAAGCGGCAGCTAGTAAGCTCCTCCAGTATGTTCACCGTACCCAGATGCGAGAATTGAACCATCTCAAACCAGTTATCCGCTATGAAATTAAAGATTTCTTACAGATGGACTATGCGACCAAGGCTAGTCTGGATTTGGTTGAGAATGCCCGTTCAGGCAAGAAGCAAGGCAGTCTTTTCTGGCTTTTAGATGAAACCAAAACAGCTATGGGGATGCGACTCTTGCGTTCTTGGATCCATCGTCCTTTGATTGATAAGGAGCGAATCATCCAACGTCAAGAGGTGGTGCAAGTCTTTCTTGATCACTTCTTTGAACGCAGTGATTTGACAGACAGTCTCAAGGGTGTTTATGATATCGAACGCTTGGCTAGTCGGGTTTCTTTTGGCAAGACCAATCCCAAGGATCTCTTGCAGTTGTCGACCACCTTATCCAGTGTACCACGGATTCGTGCGATTTTAGAAGGCATGGAGCAGCCTGCTCTGGGCTATCTTATCGCACAGTTGGATGCCATTCCTGAGTTGGAGAGCTTGATTAGCGCAGCGATTGCTCCTGAAGCTCCTCACGTGATTACGGAAGGTGGCATTATCCGTACGGGATTTGATGAGACCTTAGACAAGTACCGTCGTGTACTCAGAGAAGGGACTAGCTGGATTGCTGAGATTGAGGCTAAGGAGCGGGAAAACTCTGGCATCAGTACGCTCAAGATTGACTACAATAAAAAGGACGGTTACTATTTCCATGTGACCAATTCGCAACTGGGAAATGTGCCAGCCCACTTTTTCCGCAAGGCAACGCTGAAAAACTCAGAACGCTTTGGTACCGAGGAATTAGCTCGTATCGAGGGGGATATGTTGGAGGCACGTGAGAAGTCAGCCAACCTCGAATACGAAATCTTTATGCGTATCCGTGAAGAGGTCAGCAAGTACATCCAGCGTTTGCAGGCGCTAGCCCAAGGAATTGCGACGGTTGATGTCTTGCAAAGTCTAGCAGTTGTGGCTGAAACCCAGCATTTGATTCGACCTGAGTTTGGAGACGATTCACAAATTGATATCCAGAAAGGACGCCATGCTGTCGTCGAAAAGGTCATGGGAGCTCAGACCTACATTCCAAACAGTATCCAGATGGCAGAAGATACCAGTATTCAGCTGATTACAGGGCCCAACATGAGTGGGAAGTCAACCTACATGCGCCAGTTGGCCATGACTGCGGTTATGGCCCAGCTGGGCTCTTATGTGCCGGCGGAGAGCGCCCATTTGCCTATTTTCGATGCTATCTTTACCCGTATCGGAGCGGCAGATGACTTGGTTTCAGGTCAATCAACCTTTATGGTGGAGATGATGGAGGCCAACAATGCCATTTCGCATGCGACCAAGGATTCCTTGATTCTCTTTGATGAATTGGGACGTGGAACTGCAACTTATGACGGGATGGCTCTTGCCCAGTCCATCATCGAATACATTCATGAACATATCGGAGCCAAAACCCTCTTTGCGACCCACTACCATGAGTTGACAAGTCTGGAGTCTAGCTTGGAACAATTGGTCAATGTTCACGTGGCAACCTTGGAGCAGGGTGGGCAGGTCACCTTCCTTCACAAGATCGAACCAGGTCCAGCTGATAAATCCTACGGTATCCATGTTGCTAAGATTGCTGGCTTACCAGGAGAACTTTTAGCAAGGGCGGATAAGATTTTAACGCAACTGGAGAGTCAGGGACAAGAAAGCCCAGCTCCGATGAGGCAAACTAGCGCCGTCACGGAACAGATTTCTCTCTTTGATACACCAGCAGAACATCCTATCCTAGCAGAATTAGCTCAACTGGATGTGTACAACATGACACCGATGCAGGCTATGAATGTCTTGGTCGAACTCAAACAAAAGTTATAAAAAGAGCCCACTCATATTTTTGTGAGTGGGATTTTCTCTATTACTTTTTATGGGCCAAGAGTTGATTGATGTGGTCTACTTTTTTAGCTTCTCTTTTATAGAGAATAACCCAGATGATAAGGTAGACGATCGCAAACTCTGGAATGAGTTGGAGATAGAAGGTCCAGTGGAAGGGGAACCAACCAGCCAGAGTTGCTAGTGGAACAAAGCCAGCCAGCATAAGGAAGAAATGGGAAAGTGTGGCACGGAGCAAGCTCCAATCACGGCTGAATAAACGACCACCAAAGCTAAAGAGAACACCGATAGCTGACCAGATGATCATACAGTAGAGCAAGACCAGAGCACCGTGAACCTGATGTTGAGCCATCGCTTGGCCGATAAGAGACTCGGGGCTTAGTGGGGTATAGGTATTTGGTGCATACATGAGTGAAAAGAGGATAGAGAGGATGAGGCCGATAAGTACACCAGCGGCTGCATCGTGAAAGATTTGTTTTTTCATAGTTCTAATTTCTCCTTGATGGTTTTTAGGTAACGGCGTGAAGAGTAGGTGAAGCTTTCGTTTTTTAAGAAAATTTCAACCAGACCATTGGGCGTGAGCTTGAGATGAGAGATAGCGTCAATATTAACGATTTCTGATTGGGAAATTTGGATAAAAGTGGTCGGCAGAATGTCAAGAACTTGATAGAGTCGTAAATCAATGCTGTAGGTCTGACTGGCAGTTTCTGCTAGAACCTTTCGATTCTCGATATAGAAGCGTTGTATCTTATAAATCTTAACTAGATAGACCTGATCATCAATCTTTCCTTTGATTGTTTCTTTTTGGTCAAGATTTTCTACGAACTCGATGACTTTCTGGACTTTTTCGGTCGGCTGAGGAGTTTGGACAATCAGCTTTTCCTCCTCGTAAGTCTCCTTAATCTGTAGTTCTACTTTCATAAATTTCCCTCCTTTTCAGTTATACAAAATTGTGATCACTTCTTGTACACCTTTATTAAACACTATTTTACGACCTATGGCAAGAGCTTTTGCCTATGTGGACAGATTTGGAGTCTATGTGGTATTTGCTTTTTCTGATAGTATCTGAAATATGGTATAATAGCACTAATCAATTTCTAGGAAAATAGATACAGAAAGGGGCTGAAAGATGTCTCATATTATTGAATTGCCAGAGGTGCTGGCAAACCAGATCGCGGCAGGAGAGGTCATTGAACGTCCTGCCAGTGTGGTGAAAGAGTTGGTAGAAAATGCTATTGACGCGGGTTCTAGCCAGATTATCATTGAGATCGAGGAAGCTGGTCTCAAGAAGATTCAAATCACTGATAATGGTCATGGAATTGCCCACGATGAGGTGGAATTGGCCCTGCGTCGTCATGCGACCAGTAAGATAAAAAATCAAGCAGACCTCTTTCGGATTCGGACGCTTGGTTTTCGTGGTGAAGCCCTGCCCTCTATCGCTTCTGTCAGCGTCTTGACTCTGTTGACGGCGGTGGATGGTGCGAGTCATGGGACCAAGCTCGTTGCGCGTGGGGGAGAAGTTGAGGAAGTCATCCCAGCGACTAGTCCTGTGGGGACCAAAGTTTGTGTGGAGGACCTCTTTTTCAACACGCCTGCCCGCCTCAAGTATATGAAGAGCCAGCAAGCGGAATTGTCTCATATCATTGATATTGTCAACCGTCTAGGGTTAGCCCATCCTGAGATTTCTTTTAGCTTGATTAGTGATGGCAAGGAAATGACGCGGACAGCAGGGACTGGTCAACTACGCCAAGCCATCGCAGGGATTTATGGTTTGGCGAGTGCTAAGAAGATGATTGCCATTGAGAACTCTGACTTAGATTTCGAAATTACAGGTTTTGTGTCTCTGCCTGAGTTAACCCGAGCAAATCGTAACTATATCAGCCTCTTCATCAATGGCCGATATATCAAGAACTTCTTGCTCAATCGCGCTATTCTTGACGGTTACGGAAGCAAGCTCATGGTAGGGCGTTTTCCACTGGCTGTCATTCACATCCATATTGACCCCTATCTAGCTGATGTCAATGTCCATCCAACCAAACAAGAAGTGCGGATTTCTAAGGAAAGAGAACTGATGGCGCTGGTTTCAGAAGCTATTTCAAATAGTCTCAAGGAACAAGCCTTGATTCCTGATGCTTTAGAAAATCTTGCCAAGTCGACCGTGCGTAATCGTCAAAAGGTGGAGCAGACCATTCTCCCACTCAAAGAAAATACGCTTTACTATGAAAAAACAGAACTCTCAAAACCTAGTCAAGCTGAGGTGGCTGACCACCAGGTTGAATTAACTGAGGAGGGTAGGGACCTAACCCTGTTTGCCAAGGAAACCTTGGACCAGCTAACCAAGCCCGCAAAACTCCATTTTGCAGAGAGAAAGCCTGCTAACTACGACCAACTAGACCACCCAGAGTTAGATCTTGCTAGCCTCGATAAGGCTTATGACAAGCTAGAGCGAGAAGAATCATCCAGCTTCCCAGAGTTAGAATTTTTCGGACAAATGCATGGCACTTATCTTTTTGCCCAAGGGCGAGATGGACTCTACATCATAGACCAGCACGCAGCTCAGGAACGAGTTAAGTACGAGGAATACCGTGAAAGCATCGGCAATGTTGACCAGAGCCAGCAGCAACTCCTAGTGCCCTACATCTTTGAATTCCCAGCGGATGATGCCCTCCGTCTCAGGGAAAGAATGGCGCTTTTGGAGGACGTGGGCGTCTTTTTGGCAGAGTACGGAGAAAATCAATTTATCCTACGTGAACATCCTATCTGGATGGCCGAAGAGGAAATCGAATCAGGCATCTATGAAATGTGTGATATGCTACTCTTGACCAAGGAAGTTTCGATTAAGAAATACCGAGCAGAGCTAGCCATCATGATGTCCTGCAAGCGGTCTATCAAGGCCAACCATCGTATCGATGATCACTCAGCTAGACAGCTTATTTATCAGCTTTCTCAATGTGACAATCCCTATAACTGTCCCCACGGACGTCCCGTTTTGGTGCATTTTACCAAGTCAGATATGGAAAAAATGTTCCGACGTATTCAGGAAAATCACACTAGTCTCCGTGAGTTGGGGAAATATTAAGAACACAAAAAGCCTTTGTTCCTTTCGAACAAGGCTTTTTAGTTTTTCCAAAGTGGGAACTTGATTGGACATGGGCAGCTTGACACGAAGTTTACACTTGCTTGACAAGACCAGTCCTATAGGAAAGTGTTGCGAAAACTGAATTAGGTGATTCAAGGTTTCGTAGAGTTGTCTTGGTTTGAAGGATTCTCAAGACCAATCACTTTATCAAGATAACGTTGTTTGGTTTTGAGAGCCTTGTTGATAGCAACCGCTGAAGCAATCAAGAGAATGAAGATCAGCCAAATCCAGGCAGTGAATTCGGCTGGGAAACTAGAACCGGCTAAAAAGAGATAGATAGCCAGAGCCAATACGAAAATATAAATCACTTGCCAGAGACCAAAGGATTTAACCTCTTTATAGTATTTGGCCTTGTCTTCTTCCAAGACCACTGCTGTGTAACCTTTTTCAGAATTTTCATCCAGTAGTAGATAGTCAGTTGTCACTTGAAAAATCTTGCTTAATTCAATGATTTTTTCGATTTCTGGAAGGACTTGTCCAGACTCCCATTTTGAGATACTTTGCCGAGAAACATTGATTTGTTCAGCTAGCTTTTCCTGGGACCAACCTTTTTCCTTTCGGAGTTCAAATAGTTTTTCTGCGAGTTTCATCATTCTATCCTCCTTTTTCTACCTCTATCCTAACAATTTTTACTTATAATGAGAATACAATCTCCTGTACCATTTGTCAACCAGAGGTTGCACCTTTTGTTGCAGTCTGTCTTGGGGAAATATGGTATACTAGATAGGCAAAATAATGGAGAAAAACTATGTACGAATATCTAAAAGGAATCATTACCAAAATCACTGCTAAATACATTGTCCTAGAGACAAATGGTATCGGTTATATCTTGCATGTAGCCAATCCCTATGCTTACTCAGGTCAGGTTAATCAAGAAACTCAGATTTATGTGCACCAAGTTGTCCGCGAGGATGCCCATCTGCTTTACGGCTTTCGCTCAGAAGATGAGAAAAAACTCTTCCTCAGCTTGATTTCGGTCTCAGGGATTGGTCCTGTGTCAGCTCTTGCTATTATTGCTGCCGATGACAATGCTGGCTTGGTTCAGGCGATTGAAACTAAGAACATCACCTACTTGACCAAGTTCCCTAAAATTGGCAAGAAAACAGCTCAGCAGATGGTGCTGGACTTGGAAGGCAAGGTAGTTGTGGCTAGTGATGACCTTCCTGCTAAGGTCGCAGTGCAAACCAGCGCTGAGAACCAAGAATTGGAAGAAGCTATGGAAGCCATGTTGGCATTGGGCTACAAGGCAACCGAGCTTAAGAAGATCAAGAAATTCTTTGAAGGAACGACAGATACAGCTGAGAACTATATCAAATCGGCCCTTAAGATGTTGGTAAAATAGGAGAATAATATGACAAAACGCTGTGGTTGGGTTAAAATGAACAATCCTTTATATGTGGCCTATCATGATGAAGAGTGGGGTCAACCCCTTCATGATGACCGTGCTCTTTTTGAGTTGTTGTGTTTGGAAACTTACCAGTCGGGTCTATCTTGGGAAACGGTACTAAACAAACGCCAAGGATTCCGAGAAGTCTTTTACAACTACCAAGTTCAACGTGTCGCGGAAATGACAGATGGCGAGTTGGAAGCCTTGTTAGAGAATCCAGCCATCATCCGAAATAGAGCCAAGATTTTTGCTACACGCGCTAACGCCCAAGCCTTTCTACGATTACAGACAGAATATGGCTCTTTTGATGCCTATCTTTGGTCTTTTGTTGAGGGGAAAACGATCGTGAATGATGTTCCTGACTATCACCTAGCACCTGCTAAAACAGCCTTGTCTGAAAAATTAGCTAAAGATCTAAAAAAACAAGGTTTCAAGTTCACAGGCCCAATTGCCGTTTTATCTTTTCTTCAGGCTGCAGGTCTGGTTGATGACCATGAGAATGATTGTGAGTGGAAAAACGGAAATTAGTGAGTGCAGGCGTTTAATTATCTGAGAATATATAAAAAAGCTGAGAAATTCCTCTCAGCTTTTTATACATACTATTAGATTTGTTAAAGTGAAGTCAAAAAAGTGATTCCACCTAAAATAACACCAGCTGAATTTGGAATGATTAGTATCCAATCCTTCTTAGGTTCTTTTGTCCATCCATAAATAACCCAAATTAAACAAGATACTGCTGCGGATAAAGGCTGGAATGGTTGAGCTTTGTTGCCTTGTAAATTGGCAAAAATTTGTGGGATGTAGGCGATAAATACAATAATTCCAATAAAGGCCCCGATTGAACCGACAATTCGATTAATTTTTTGTTTTGTCATATATACCTCCTTTAAAAAGATATCATATAAATTAGCGAGATGCAATAAATTCAGACACAAATTGTAACGAAAATCAATACAAAAGCACAAAAATGGAGAAATTGTTTATTTTTCGTTATAGTCAAAGCGAATGACTTGCTCTTTTGCATCCACATAAGCATAGACGCCAAAGGGCACAATAGCTCTTGGTGTGGCGTGCCCAACGTTTAGATTATAGACAATCGGGATATTGCTATCAATGATGTCCATTAGTGCCTCCTTATAGTCGTCATAGAAGGTTTCATCCATAGGTTTCCCGACCAAGAGTCCACTGATGACCTCAAATACCCCAGTTTCTTTCAAAGCCTGTAACATTCTTTTGAAGTCTTCCGGTTCAGGCTTTTCTTCACTTGTTTCTAGCAAGAGGATCTTTCCTTCCCAGTCGGATAAGTCAGGGAAGAGTTTGTATTTTTGGCAGAGCTCCGTGCTGTCTGCGTATCGAGAATTGTCAAAGATATCATAGAGGGACTCAAGACAACCACCGAGGATTTCTCCCTCAAACTGAGCATTTCCTTGTAACAAGTCAAAGCCTGTATTTACATGACTGATACGAGCTGTTCCCAGAGCCTTGGGACTAAAGTCAGTTCGTTCTTCATACCAAAGGTTGCTAGGGCGGATTTCTGAGATTCTCCCAGTCTCGATCAATTCTTTAAAGTAGTGGAGACTATAGGGCAACATCTCCTTGTCTAATTCACAAATATCTGCTAGAAAGGATTGGCCGTAAAAAGTCTTGATTCCTAGTTTATGCAACATAAGATGGTTCATGGTCGTATCGGAGAAACCGAGAAAAATCTTTGGTTTGATAACCTTTTGTAGTTGGTCATTTTCAAAAAGATAAGGTAGCAAACGATAGGTATCATTCCCACCGATGGCGCAGAGGATCATGTCGATGCTATCATCCGAAAAGGCCTGCATCAAATCCTCTGCACGCGCCTCAGGATGGTTCTTGATAAAGTCTAATCCTTTTTGCGAATGGGGCAAAAACACAGGATTGAGTCCCAGATCCTTGAGACGCTGGGCACCTAGCTCCACTTCGTGTTTGACAAAGTCTTCTCCGATAATGCCACTAGACAAGCTCACGATACTAATAGTAGAAACTATATCTCATCCTCCTAGAAATAAATTGATACTCTTCGAAAATCAAATTCAAACCACGTCAGCTTTGCCTTGCCGTACTCAAGTACAGCCTGCGGCTAGCTTCCTAGTTTGCTCTTTGATTTTCATTGAGTATGAGTCTATTCTATCACAAAAGATGAGAGAAAACTACAAGAATGAGACTCAGAAGTGCTATTGAATCTCAAGAAAGCAAGTGAAAAAGCAACCGCCTGTGCAGTTGCTTTTCGTTTTCCTAATCTCGATAGATATGAGTTACTTGGTCAACTCTTGATTATAGGAGAGGGCTAAATCAATCCAGTAAGGCAGTTCTTTTTGACCTTCGATATCTAGGTCTATATAGCCATGATAAGGTCGCCCTCTCATCAATGTAGTATGGGCTCCTGTTCGGGGTAGAACTTGCTTTTCCATTTCTTTGCCAATTCTGACCATAACCAGTTCGTCCTTTCTGGAACTGACTGTAAGGACCATTTTCCCACGAATCATAAAGGCAAGGCCACCAAACAGTTTCTTTTCTTCTAGCTCTTCTTCGAAAATTTGGGGAGGAAGTTTGAGTGCTAGAATTTTTCGAATCTGCTGAGCTAAAGATTGACTATATGCCATAGCTTTTCACTTTTCTTAATAACGTGATGGGCCTGCGCTTGCGCTTCGGATATTGAAGCGTTTCTTGAGATAGAAGCGAAGGGCGAGAAGGGCCGCTCCTAGGACAGCCAAAGGCAGTGGAGCAAGAATTGGATTGAGAGCTGCTGGTAGGAAGCTTGTTGCGAAGAAGACAGCCAACCAGAGAACCATAGCAGCGAGGATGACGAGGATTGATTTCCAGAAAGGAGGGCGCTGGCTACGATCTGTGTCTGGTCCATAGTACTGGTAGACAAAGTAGTACATCAAGTAGAAGGCAAGTCCTCCTACAAGTCCAACCAACAAGAGGGTAATCAACCCATAGCCAATAGCCTGATCTGTAGAGAAGAAGGTAGTCAGAGCGCTAACCAATGCAAAGAGACTGGTGATAAAAAGGGCTGAGTCCATAATCATGAGTTTTGGATCATCATTTTCTTTTGGATGCTCTTTTTCATATTGCTCTTTGACAGTGAAGCTATGAGCCCAGTGGGTTGGAGCCCCGTAGAGGGAACGTGCAGTCGTTCCTTTGGCTTGCTCTTCAAGGATTTTAGGAATGACTTCCTCAAAGATAGCCTTGATTTCAGCGTCTGTTTTACCATCTTTGATAAATTGTTGGGTAGCGATGTGGATAAACTCTTGGTTTTTCTTAGTTAATTTTTGTAAATCAATCTGAGACATAGGGATTCCTCTTAGAACCATTTTTTATGGATGAGATAGAGAGTGAGCGAAACACTCAGAGCAAAGGCGATAAAGACGATTAACCAGAAGGCGTGAGGCTCACCGTTTAGAGGGATTTCATTATCCTTAAAGTTCATCCCGTAGGCTGAGAAGATCATGGTTGGGATAGACATAACGATGGTCACGAGAGCCAGGGTCTTCATGATGTTGTTCTGGTTATTGGAAATGATAGAGGCAAAGGTCTCTGTCATAGAGTGAAGGACGTTTCCATAAATATCTGCCATCTCAATGGCCTGTTGGGTTTCAATCAGAGTGTCTTCGAGTAGGTCTTCGTCTTCTAGGTATTTCTTGATATTGCTAGTTGCGCTGGTCAATTTCTTAATCACGCGCTCGTTCGTCTTAAGTGAGGCCTTGAAATAGACGATGGTCTTTTCCAATTCCATGAGCTCGATCAGCTCTTCGTTTCGAGTAGACTTGTGAAGTTGACTTTCGATTTGTTCACTCTTACGGTCGATCGAACGAAGGGCCGTAAGGTAAAGTTCGGCGTTGCGGTAGAGAATCTGGAAGATAAAGCGTGAACGCATGAAGGTGTAAAAGTTGCGCAGTCTACGGTTGATAAAGACATCGAGAACGGGGAGGGATTCCAAGCAGGTGGTGATAATGGTTTCCTCGGTGATGATAATCCCCAGCGGAATCGTAACGTAGTAGGTACGATTGTTTCTTTCCTCTGTGATGGGAACGTCCACGATGATCAAAGTATACTCGTCTTCGATGGTAATACGGGACATTTCTTCCGCATCGAGCGGTGCTCGAAGGTCGGCAATGTCAATGTCGAAGGCGTTAGCGATTTCCAACGATTCATTTTGTGTAGGATTGACGAGGTTGATCCAAGTACCCGGTTCAAGCGTGTCGATCTCTTTAAATTCAGTTGTTGTTGAGAGAAAAACTTGTTTCATATCCCCTATCCTTTCCTACTATTCAGTGATTCATTTTTTGCACCGTACTATTATACTATAAAAACAGCTTTTTGGGTAATAGAATTTCACATTTTTTGGTATAATGGAAAGCAATAATGGACTAGAAAGAACAAAGATGCAAGATAAAATTGTGATTCATGGGGCGCGTGCCCATAACTTAAAAAATATTGATGTGGAGATTCCAAGAGACAAGCTGGTTGTTGTGACTGGTTTGTCAGGTTCTGGGAAATCCAGTCTGGCCTTTGATACCCTCTATGCTGAAGGTCAACGTCGCTATGTGGAGAGTCTATCTGCTTATGCCCGTCAATTTTTGGGCAACATGGAAAAACCAGATGTAGATGCCATTGATGGCCTCAGCCCAGCTATTTCCATCGACCAAAAAACGACTAGCAAAAACCCGCGCTCGACCGTTGGAACGACGACTGAAATCAATGATTATTTGCGTCTCCTCTACGCACGTGTGGGGACGCCATACTGTATCAACGGGCATGGGGCTATCAAGGCTTCTTCTGTGGAGCAAATTGTGGATAAGGTTTTGGAATTGCCAGAACGCCAACGTCTGCAAATCTTAGCTCCTGTCATTCGTAAGAAAAAAGGGCAACACAAGAGCGTCATTGAAAAGATTCAGAAAGACGGTTATGTCCGCGTCCGTGTGGATGGGGAAGTTTATGATGTGACCGAAGTGCCAGAGTTGTCGAAGAGCAAGCAACACAATATCGATGTCGTGGTCGACCGTATTGTCATTAAGGAGGGCATTCGTAGCCGTCTCTTTGATTCCATTGAGGCTGCCCTTCGTATCGCAGAAGGTTATGTCATTATCGACACTATGGACGATTCTGAGTTGCTCTTCTCTGAGCATTATGCCTGTCCAGTTTGTGGATTTACTGTTCCAGAGTTAGAGCCTCGTCTCTTCTCTTTCAATGCTCCTTTCGGCTCTTGTAGTGAGTGTGACGGTTTGGGTATCAAGCTAGAAGTGGATACTGATTTGGTAGTGCCAGACGCCAGCAAAACTTTGCGTGAGGGAGCCTTGGCACCTTGGAATCCTATCTCATCTAACTACTATCCAAACATGCTAGAGCAGGCCATGACAGCCTTTGGAGTAGATATGGATAAGCCTTTTGAAGACTTGTCAGAAGAAGATAAGAACTTGATTCTTTACGGCTCAGATGGCAAGGAATTCCATTTCCATTATGAAAATGAATTTGGTGGTGTGCGTGATATCGACATTCCGTTTGAGGGAGTCGTCAATAATATCAAGCGTCGTTATCACGAAACCAATAGTGATTACACGCGCACCCAAATGCGTCTCTACATGAATGAGCTGACCTGCGGGACTTGTCACGGCTACCGTCTCAATGACCAGGCCTTGTCTGTCCGTGTGGGTGGGGAGAAAGGACCCCATATCGGAGAGATTTCAGACCTGTCTATCGCAGACCACTTGGCTTTGGTGAGCCAGTTGACTCTGTCTGAAAATGAAGCCATTATCGCCCGTCCCATTCTCAAGGAAATCAAGGATCGCTTGACCTTTCTCAATAACGTAGGTCTTAACTATTTGACTCTGTCGCGTTCGGCAGGAACCCTTTCAGGTGGGGAGAGTCAGCGTATTCGCTTGGCGACCCAGATTGGATCCAACCTATCAGGTGTCCTATATATCCTGGATGAGCCGTCCATCGGTCTTCACCAGAGGGATAATGACCGCCTGATTGCTAGTCTGAAAAAGATGCGTGACTTGGGCAATACTCTCATCGTGGTGGAACACGACGAAGATACCATGCGCGAGGCGGATTATCTGATTGACGTTGGTCCGGGTGCCGGTGTTTTTGGTGGAGAGATTGTTGCTGCAGGAACGCCCAAACAGGTGGCTCGCAACAGCAAGTCTATCACTGGTCAGTACTTGTCAGGAAAAAGAGCGATTCCAGTGCCAGCAGAGCGCCGTTCCGGAAATGGTCGCTTTATCGAGGTGACAGGAGCGCGTGAGAACAACTTGCAAAATATTACCGCTCGCTTCCCATTAGGAAAATTCATCGCAGTGACAGGGGTGTCAGGTTCAGGGAAATCGACCTTAATCAACAGCATCCTCAAAAAAGCCATTGCCCAGAAGCTTAACCGCAATTCAGACAAGCCTGGTAAGTTTAAGACGATTACAGGAATTGAGCATGTAGACCGCTTGATTGACATTGACCAGAGCCCGATCGGACGGACGCCGAGGTCCAACCCGGCTACCTATACGGGAGTTTTTGACGATATACGTGACCTTTTTGCCCAGACAAATGAAGCTAAGATTCGAGGCTATAAGAAGGGCCGTTTCAGTTTCAACGTCAAGGGCGGTCGTTGCGAAGCCTGCTCAGGTGACGGGATTATCAAGATCGAGATGCACTTCTTGCCAGATGTTTACGTGGCTTGTGAAGTCTGCCACGGGACTCGCTACAACAGTGAAACCCTTGAAGTTCACTACAAGGAAAAGAATATCTCGCAGGTCTTGGATATGACCGTCAACGATGCGGTGGAATTCTTCCAACACATTCCTAAGATTCAACGCAAACTTCAGACCATCAAGGATGTGGGGCTGGGCTATGTAACGCTAGGGCAACCAGCTACCACCCTTTCTGGGGGAGAAGCCCAGCGTATGAAATTGGCTAGTGAACTCCACAAACGCTCGACAGGAAAATCTTTCTACATTCTGGATGAGCCAACGACAGGGCTTCATACTGAGGACATCGCTCGTTTGCTTAAAGTCTTGGCTCGCTTTGTCGACGATGGAAATACAGTCCTCGTCATCGAGCACAATCTAGATGTTATCAAGACGGCAGACCATATCATCGATTTGGGTCCTGAGGGCGGTGTCGGTGGTGGAACCATCATCGCAACAGGAACTCCAGAAGAAGTAGCGGCCAACGAAGCCAGCTACACAGGACACTATTTGAAAGGAAAGTTACATCATGAATAAACGTGTGCAAGCATTTCTAGCTAAAATGCAAGAAAAAGAACTAGATGGTATCATCATCAACAACCTTAAAAACGTCTATTACCTGACTGGTTTTTGGGGTTCAAATGGAACAGTCTTTATCAGCCGTGACCGTCAGGTCTTGGTGACAGACTCTCGCTATATCATTGCTGCTAAGCAAGAAGTGACAGGTTTTGAGATTGTGGCTGACCGCGATGAATTGGCTGTTATTGCAGGCATTGTTAAGGATATGGGCTTGTCTCGTATCGGTTTTGAGGACGAGATTTCGGTCTCTTATTACCACCGTATGCAGGCAGCGTTTGCAGGGATCAACTTGCTTCCACAGACTCAGTTTGTAGAAGCACTTCGTATGATTAAGGATGAAGCGGAGATTGCGACTATTCGTAAGGCATGTTCCATCTCAGATCAAGCTTTTCGCGATGCGCTTGACTTTATCAAACCTGGAAAGACTGAGATCGAAATTGCCAACTTCCTTGACTTCCGTATGCGGGAGCTAGGAGCATTTGGCTTATCCTTTGACACAATCCTAGCAAGTGGTATCAACTCTTCCAAACCCCATGCCCATCCAATGCACAAACCAGTTGAAGCGGGAGAAGCCATCACCATGGACTTCGGCTGTCTCTACGATCACTATGTCAGCGATATGACACGTACCATCTACCTAGGCCATGTCAGTGACGAGCAGGCAGAGATTTACAATACTGTCCTGAAAGCCAACCAAGCCTTGATTGATCAAGCTAAGGATGGCTTAGGTTTCCGAGACTTTGACAAAATCCCTCGTGATATTATTATCGATGCAGGCTATGGCGACTACTTTACTCACGGTATTGGCCATGGTATCGGACTGGATATCCATGAGGAACCCTACTTTAGCCAAACTTCCAAAGAAGTCATTAAGTCTGGTATGGTCTTGACTGATGAACCAGGTATTTATATTGAAGGTAAATACGGGGTTCGTATTGAAGATGATATCTTAATTACAGATAACGGTTGCGAATTGTTGACTCTAGCACCGAAGGAATTAATTGTTATTTAAGAAAATTATGATAAATCATTGACTTTTATATTTTAAAGGTTTATACTGATAGACGAAAACGGTAGGTGAGGCTACCATAGGGATACGGATGACTACCGCAAAGCAGTGGAGACACTACTCGTTGGTCAACAGTCCTGGTCGCGAAGGCCAAGACTAAGCTCATTTCATTGCCCTATGGAGTTAAAGCTTGAACGAAAAAACAGATAATTAGTTTTTTAATCCTGCCATTTTATGGCAGGATTTTCTACTGTTTTAGAACAGGGAAAGGAGACAGACGATGCAAATTGACGACCACCCAGAACCGCACATACACAGCCAATCGCTGATTTGTGTCGTTCTGCCCTTATAAAGTGATTGGTCTCTGTGTATGAAACACATCATTCATGCAGATAGGAGAAACCAATGAAAACTACAAAAGAAAGATTAGCAGCAGCTATTCATACACCTTTAAACGAAACTCTATCTTTTTATAAGACAAGTCTGACAGGCTTGACTGAGGAGCAGGTGGAGAAAAATCGTGATCTATATGGCGAAAACACCATCACCAAGGGTCAAGAAGACAGTATCCTTAAAAAGATTTACGAATCTATTATCAATCCATTTACAATCATCCTCCTGGTCATCGCTATGATCTCCATGGTGACCAACGTCTGGTTGGCGAAGCCTGGGCAAGAAGACCCGACGACCTCTATCATCATCGTCGTTCTCGTTCTAATCTCTGGTGGCATACGCTTTGTCCAAGAATTGCGGAGTGACAAGGCTGCGACCAATCTTTCAAAAATGATTGTGAATACAGCTACGGTTATTCGCGAAGGCCAGAATTTAGAGATCGCAATTGAAGATTTGGTCGTTGGAGATATAGTCAAATTGAGTGCTGGGGATATGATTCCAGCAGACCTCCTTTTGATTGAATCACGTGATTTCTTTGTTCAACAGTCTGGCTTGACGGGTGAAAGTGATTCGGTTGAAAAATTGGCTTTGTCAAAAATGAGTCAGTCAAATTTTGATAGTCTGCTAGAAGCAGAAGCGCTCGCCTTTATGGGAACCAACGTGATATCAGGAAGTGCCAAGGCTTTGATTCTAGCAGTTGGTGATGACACCATGATGGGGGAAATAGAGCAGACTCTCAATACTTATGACGAGCCTACCTCTTTCGAACGGGATATGAACAGTATCTCCTGGCTTTTAATCCGTTTGATGTTGGTCATGGTTCCCATCGTATTTCTCTCCAATGGTTTGACAGATGGCGACTGGCTGGAAGCTGGCGTATTTGCTTTGAGCGTGGGTGTCGGGCTTACACCTGAGATGCTTCCCATGATCATCACGGCCAGTCTAGCAAAAGGCTCCATTATCATGGCCAAGGAAAAAGTCGTTATCAAAAAACTCAATGCCATACAAGATCTAGGTGCTATTGATATCCTGTGTACGGATAAAACTGGAACCCTTACCCAAGACGAAATTGTCCTTGAATATCCTTTGGATATACATGGGGATTTGGATTTGTCTGTGTTGAGACGAGCCTATCTCAATTCCTATTTTCAAACCGGTTTGAAAAACTTGATGGACCGTGCCATTATCAGTAGAACTGAAAAAGAAGCTAAAGAACACGCTATTCTACAAAATTTGGATACTAGCTTCCAAAAAATAGATGAATTGCCCTTTGATTTTGAACGTAGACGGATGAGTGTCATCGTCAAGGATGAAAACGAAGTTGTTAGTTTGGTAACCAAGGGTGCCCTAGAGGAAATGCTTGCGATTTCAACCCATGTGGAATATCAAGGTCAGATTAGCCCTCTGACGGATGATATCCGAGTGGAAATCTTAAAAGAAGTGGACCAACTCAATCAACAGGGCTTACGAGTCTTGGGAGTCGCTTATAAAACAGGTCTAAAAGAAGGTTTTGCTTACTCCGTTGAAGATGAAAAGGAAATGATTCTAACAGGATATCTTGCCTTCCTAGATCCACCAAAACCATCTGCAGCCCCTGCTATCCAAGCTTTATTAGAGTATGGTGTTCAAACCAAGATCTTGACGGGGGATAATGAGAAGGTAACCCAAGCAGTATGCGAAAAAGTTGGTTTAGACGTTGATCAAATCTTGTTGGGTTCTGATATTGATGCTATGGCGGACGAAGAGTTAGCACAAGCAGTTGAGAAGGTGACTGTCTTTGCTAAACTCTCTCCGGATCAAAAAGCACGAATCATTTTACAAATCAAATCTAATGGACATTGTGTCGGCTATATGGGAGATGGGATCAATGATGCCCCTTCTATGAAAGTAGCAGATGTAGGGATTTCTGTCGATACAGCAGTAGATATTGCCAAAGAGACAGCTGATGTCATTTTGCTAGATAAAGATTTGATGGTGCTTGAAAAAGGTCTGGTTGAAGGACGAAAAGTCTATGCCAATATGACCAAATATATCAAGATGACGGTCAGCTCTAATTTCGGGAATATTCTGTCACTCTTAGTGTCTGGTATCTTTTTACCTTTCCTTCCTATGGCTCCGATTCACTTGATTGTGTTAAACCTCGTCTACGACCTTTCTTGCATTGCCTTGCCATTTGATAATGTGGATGAAGACTTTTTGAAACATCCTCATAAGTGGGAAGCCAAGTCTATTACTCGCTTTATGATTTGGATGGGTCCGATTTCGTCTGCCTTTGATATTTTGACCTTTATCTTGCTCTATTTTGTCATTGTCCCAATGACGACAGGTCAAGCCTATGTTCACGGAGCAGAGTCTGCAACGGGCTTTATCATCCTGTTCCAGACAGGTTGGTTCATTGAATCCATGTGGTCCCAAACCATGGTCATCCATATGCTTCGTTCAGCAAAACTCCCCTTCTTACAAAGCCGTCCGTCATGGTTGGTTCTTGGGACAACCTTGCTAGCAGCCAGTTTTGTGACCTTCCTTCCCTATTCTGCAATTGCTAACCTGCTTCATTTAACCCCTTTGAAACCAATTTATTTCCTCTTTTTGCTTTTGATAATTATTCTTTATATGATAAGTGTTACAGTTGTGAAACGAATCTATATCAAAAAATTTAGAAGTTGGTTATAAATTAAATTTGTCAAGAAAAAAGTACGAAAATCTCGAAAAAAGTTAAATTTTTTTAAAAATAGGTCGCAAGTCGGATGCTTTTTATGGTATAATAGACTAAACTGATAGTAACATGTAGCGAAAGGGGTAGGTACATGATCAAAATTTATACAGTCTCAAGTTGTACTAGCTGTAAAAAAGCGAAAACCTGGCTCAATGCCCACCAGTTAAGTTATAAAGAACAAAATCTCGGTAAAGAAGGAATTACAAGAGAAGAGTTATTAGATATTCTCACGAAAACAGATAATGGAATTGCCAGTATCGTTTCGTCAAAAAACCGCTACGCTAAGGCACTTGGAGTTGACATCGAGGATTTGAGTGTCAATGAAGTGCTCAACTTAATCATGGAAACACCACGGATCTTAAAGAGTCCGATTCTCGTTGACGAGAAGCGCCTACAAGTCGGCTATAAAGAAGATGATATCCGTGCCTTCTTGCCACGCTCTGTCCGTAATGTAGAAAATGCAGAAGCACGTCTACGTGCAGCTCTATAAAACATCAAGGCTGGGAGTGACTCCTGGCCTTGTTTGCTCTTTTGTTTTGAAATCATGTGAGGAATTATGAAAAAGTTACTAATTGCTAGTTTTGCCCTCCTCTTTTTGCTTGCGGGATGTGGGCAAAAAAAGGAAACCCCTGCTGCTTCTACAACAGCATCTGACCCCATCCAATCAAACCTTCCCGTTTTGGACAATGCCGAAAAGAATACGGTTGTCACCAAGACCCTGTTGATGCCGAAGTCAGAAAATGGAACGCAGCAGATTCAGACTATTACCTATAAAGGCAATCAATTTTTGACCTTGACCATTCAGCAAAAACGACCTGTCGGGGATGAACTCAAGAACTTTATCTCTGAAAATGGCCTAGAGGAGACGCAAAAAGCGCTTCAAGAAGCTGAAGAGAAGGATGAGACCATCCAAGAGGCACGCAAACTAGCAGGATTTACACTGGAAACCAAGCTACTCAGCGAGACCGAAATCCAGACAACAACGACTTATGATTTTCAAGTATTGGATGTCAAAAAGGCATCTCAGATCGAATATTTAAAAAATATCAGTCTTGAAAATCTCTTAAAAAACGAACCTAGCCAATATATTGCAGACAGAGTGGCAAATGGGGCGACAGAACAATAGAAAATCCAAATTAATAGACTGACTTATTTGTAGAACGTCAGGGAATGTGCTATAATAGTACTATTCTAAAGAAAGAGGGTGTTAGAATGGGATTTACTGAAGAAACTGTACGGTTTAAATTGGATGATTCCAATAAGAAAGAAATTAGCGAAACGTTGACAGATGTTTATGCTTCTTTGAATGACAAGGGCTACAATCCGATTAACCAGATCGTCGGTTATGTATTGAGTGGAGACCCTGCCTACGTTCCTCGTTACAACAATGCACGAAATCAAATCCGTAAGTATGAGCGTGATGAAATTGTTGAAGAACTGGTACGCTACTACCTTAAAGGACAAGGAGTCGATCTATAATCTATGAGAATTATGGGATTGGACGTCGGTTCAAAAACAGTAGGGGTGGCTATTAGCGATCCCCTAGGCTTCACCGCTCAGGGACTTGAAATCATCCAAATCAATGAGGATCAAGGCCAGTTTGGTTTTGACCGTATCAAGGAATTGGTTGACAGCTATAAGGTAGAACGCTTTGTAGTAGGTTTGCCAAAAAACATGAACAATACCAGCGGTCCGCGAGTAGAAGCCAGTCAAGCTTACGGAGCAAAATTAGAAGAACTCTTTGGTTTGCCAGTAGACTATCAGGATGAGCGCTTGACGACCGTTGCTGCGGAACGTATGTTGATTGAACAAGCAGATATCAGCCGTAACAAACGCAAGAAAGTTATTGATAAGTTGGCTGCTCAGCTGATTTTGCAAAATTATTTAGATAGAAAATTTTAAGACAGAGGAGAAACTATGTCACACGATCACAACCATGACCACGAAGAACGTGAATTGATTACACTAGTAGATGAGCAAGGAAATGAAACCTTGTTTGAAATTCTTTTGACCATCGATGGGAAAGAAGAATTTGGTAAAAACTATGTTCTGCTAGTGCCAGTTAATGCAGAAGAAGATGAAAATGGTGAAGTTGAAATCCAAGCTTACTCATTCATCGAAAATGAAGACGGAACAGAAGGCGAATTGCAACCAATCCCAGAAGACTCAGAAGACGAATGGAACATGATTGAAGAAGTCTTCAACAGCTTTATGGAAGAGTAAAAATGTCCGGGGGACATTTTTAGTTCTGCGCCAGAAATTAGAAACGCAGGAATGTCCGGGGGACGTTTTTAGCCCACGTTGAAATTCATTGTAGCTAGTGATTAGCTAACCAGGTAAGAGGTTGGGATTTTAGTCCTGACCTCACTTTTTATTTGTAATCATACTTTGATGCGGTAGTTGATTGGACTTTTGTTAAGGAGACATGTATGTTTGAAGTAGAAGAATGGCTTCATAGTCGGATTGGTTTAAACTTTAGATCTGGACTTGGACGAATGCAGCGAGCTGTGGATTTGTTGGGGAATCCTGAGAAGACTTATCCCATTATCCACGTAACAGGGACTAACGGTAAAGGGTCAACTATTGCCTTTATGAGGGAGTTGTTTGTCGTCCATGGTAAAAAAGTTGGTACTTTTACCTCTCCTCATATCATTAGTATCCATGATCGAATCTGTATCAATGGACAACCGATCGCAGATGAAGACTTTATCCGTATAGCTAACCAAGTCAAGGAGATGGAGAAAACTCTCTTAGAAACACATGACCACTTGTCTTTCTTTGAGTTGTTGACCCTGATTGCCTTGCTTTACTTTAAAGAGCAGGAAGTGGATCTGGTTCTTCTAGAAGTGGGGATTGGTGGTTTGCTTGACACGACTAATGTCGTAACAGGCGAGATTGCAGTTATTACTTCGATTGGTCTAGATCATCAGGAGACCTTGGGCGATAGTCTGGAGGAAATAGCAGATCAGAAAGCTGGTATTTTCAAGTCTGGCAAGAAGGCGGTCATTGCTAAGCTTTCTCCAGAAGCAGAGCTTGTCTGCCAAAGTAAAGCGAGAGAGTTAGATGTAGACCTTTATCAAACCGGGCAAGACTTCACCTTAAATGCGGGAGATTTTTCAAGTAAGCTAGCAAGTTTTTCACGGCTTGAAATCAGTTTGGAAGGTGCTTATCAGCAAGAAAATGCCGCCTTGGCTTTACAAACTTTTCTTCTGTTTATGGCATCAGGAGGTGAAAGGGTCGAAGAAGAGCTTGTCAGACAGGCCTTGAAAGAGACCCACTGGGCCGGTCGATTGGAACGGATTCGTCCGCATATCTACCTAGATGGGGCTCACAATCTTCCAGCCTTGACTCGTCTGGTCGAGTTTATCCAAGGGAAAATTCAGCAAGGATACCAGGTTCATGTCCTTTTTGGTGCTCTTAAACGCAAGGATTATCAGGGGATGCTAGGCTATCTAACGGAGCAGTTGCCTCAGGTGGAACTTAAGGTAACAGGCTTTGACTACCAAGGCTCTTTAGAAGAAAGCGATGTTTCTGGTTATAAACTGGTTGACTCTTATCGTGATTTTATCAGCGAATTTGAAGAAAATGCCAATGATCAGGACCTGCTTTTCGTGACGGGCTCCCTCTACTTTATCTCGGAAGTGCGAGCAAGTTTGGTAGGAAGCGATGAGATTAGTTGACCTTCTAGGTTTAGGTTGCTATACTGTAGCTAGGAGGTATATCTGGAAACGATTCCAGCAAAACATTGGCACAAAAGAAAGGAAATCGCTATGAAAACGAGAACATTCACACTTTCTATTGCTTCTTTAGCAATTCTTAGTCTTTTAGCAGCTTGTGGACCTAAGGCACAAGCCTCTACCCAGCAATCTGCTCAGTAATCATCTACTTAACAAGAATCATCTTCTAGCACTGTTACAAGTGCTAGTCAACCACAGGCATCCTCAAGTCAGGACACTACTGTAGCTCAACCTACGAACATCGATGGTACCTATACTGGAAAAGATGAGAATGACCAAATCACTCTTGTTGTAACAGGTAAAACTGGTAGATGGACTGAGGTCGAGCCAGATGGAGATAAGGAAATCCAGCAAGTCACCTTTGAGCCAGAAAATCAACGTGTCATTATCGGTGATGATGTCAAAATTTATACGGTTAATGGTAATCAAATGATTATCGATGATATGGACCGTGAGGCATCTGACCGAGTCGTCCTAACTAAGCAATAATCATTAAGTTAAAGTTCCAATGAGATGAAATTCGTCTTATTGGAGCTTTTTTGTTTTAAAATGTGACCAATGGTTCTTTACTGATTTTTTACTTAAAACGCTTACAAAAATTTGTAATACTTGTACTAAGGTCGTATACTTAAGGTAAATAATCAAATAGCGCAGAGGCGCAGGAGGAAACGCATATGGCCACATTTTACGTTCCGGCAGTTAACCTTATTGGTAAAGGTGTTGTAAATGAAGTAGGTCCGTATATCAAGGAACTGGGGTATAAAAAGGCTCTTTTGGTGACAGACAAGTTCATCGAAGGTAGTGATATTTTACCCAAAGTCCTAAAACCGTTAGATGCTGAAGGGATCGAATATGTGATCTTTAGCGATGTGGAGCCAAATCCGACTTGCAAGAACGTCACAGACGGAGTGGCTGCTTTGAAAGAGCATGATTGTGACTTCATCATCAGTCTTGGAGGAGGATCTCCTCAGGATGCAGCTAGCTGTATCTCTATCATCGCTACAAATGGTGGAAAACCACAAGACTACGAAGGTCTCCACAAGTCTGCTAAAAAAGGCTTGCCAGTGGTTGCCATCAATACAACAGCTGGAACTTCTGCAGAAATTACGATTAACTATGTTATTACTGACGAAGAACGCAAGGTCAAGATGGTAATGGTTGATAAGAATAGCCTCGCTCTAATCTCTGTCAATGATCCAGAACTCATGCTTTCAAAACCGAAAGGATTGACAGCCGCGACAGGTATGGATGCTCTTACCCACGCTGTCGAAGCCTTGGTAACACCAGGTGCTTATAATGTGACCAAGAAACTCTCTATCGGAGCAATCGAGCTCATCAAAGAATACCTCCCTCGTGCTGTAGCTAATGGACAAGATATCGAAGCGCGTGAGGCTATGGTCAATGCCATCTTCCTCGGAGGTATGAGCTTTAACAACGCTGGTCTGGGCTATGTTCATTCTATGGCTCACCAACTCGGTGCGGTATATAACTTGCCACATGGTGTCTGCTGTGCCATGCTTCTTCCAGTTGTAGAGCGTGAAAATGCCAAGCGTGTACCAGAAGCTTTTCGCAATGTGGCCAAGGCCTTGGGACTCCATGTTGAAGGGAAAACAGACCAAGAATGTGCTGACTATGCTATTGCTGAAATTGAGAAACTGTCTGAAACAGTAGGTATTCCGAAGAAACTAACTGAACTCGGTATCCAAGAAAAAGACTTTGACTTTGACTACCTTTCTAAGAATGCTTTGATCGATGCCTGTGCACCTGGAAATCCATTTATGCCAACCTTAGAAGAAACTATTGCACTATACAAAGAACTCTTCTGATTCATAAAGTGAAAAAGAAGCTAAATAATGCTGGAAAGAACTATCATTTTGGTAGTTCTTTTTTTAAAAATTTGCTATCCTAGACATATGAGAAAAATCAAAATTGATGTGGTTGTAGTGCCCTTAAGTGGGCATCTATTCCCGACCCTGAATTTACTCGCACCCTTGTTGAAGGATCCCTTGTATGAGATTCGATTATTTACAGGACCGCAACGAAAAGCTGTCGCAGAGGAGATGGGCTTCCGGGTGATTCCCATTTTAGAAAATTGTGTAGATGAGTTTGAGCGTGTAGCCAACAATGAAGGGCAGTTAAACCTTATTTCTGCTTATCGACAGTTGTCAGCTAGTCTTGATTTGATCAATGTGGTTTCAGATCAATTAGTGCAAGAGTGGCAGGAAAATAGACCGGATATTGTGATTGCGGACTTTATAACCCTCTCTGGAGGACTTGTAGCGGAACAGTTGAATATTCCCTGGATTACCACAATGGCGACACAGTTTGCCATTGAAACGACAGATGGACCGCCTTGTTTCTTTGGAGGAATGGGCAGTCCAAAAACATCTTTCCAATCTGGTCTGCAATGGCTAGGAAGAAAAGGGACTCGTTTAGGGAAACGAATCGTAAGCTTTTTATTGAGAGAACGATTGAAACGTTACGATTTTAGGCTCTACAATAAGAAAGGTCAGGAAACCATCTATTCGCCCTATTCCATCTTGGGAATTGGGATGAAAGAGTTGGAGCTGAAAAGTGGTTTTCCAGAGCACTACCTTTGGGTGGGACCTTTTGGGTCTTCGATTGAGAGGGCAGAAAATTATCCCCTCGATTTGTCTCCTTATGCAGATTATAAGAAGGTCCTTGTCTCCTGTGGCACTCAGCTAGCATGGGCCAAAGACAATCTCCTCTATCAGACACAACAATTGGCAGAAGCACATCCAGATTGCCACTTCTTTGTGACTCTGGGGTTTGGCGGACAAGACTTCCAATGTGAAGAGCTCATGGACAATGTTTCTGTGGTATCCTATCTTCCCTATAAGGAGTACATTCCTCAGATGGATTATGTGATTCATCATGGTGGTGCGGGTATTTTTTACCAGTGTATCATCTATGGTAAGCCTGCCTTGATTCTCCCCCATGACTATGATCAGTATGACTATGCAGTTCGTGGATTAGAGGCAGGGATTGCCCTGACTACTAAACGAGAGGATACGGAAGCGATTGGACGCGCTTTTGATGAGTTGTTGGCTAGAGATGACTGGCCAGACTTGAACCAACTTAGTCGTGCAGCTCAAATCTATCAGCCAACAGAGATTCTGAAGAGCGAAATACATCGGCTCTTAGGGGACAAGGAGAAGTAAAAAATGAAGAAAGTATTGGTAACAGGTGCTACGGGCTTTCTAGGCAAGTATGTTGTTGAAGAGCTCAGTCAGCAGGGCTATCAGGTACGCGCTTTTGGACGCAATCCCAAGGCAGGTCAGTCTTTGGAAAATTCCTTAGTAACATTTTTTCAGGGAGATTTGACCAAGCAAGAGGATTTGGCTCAGGCTTGTCAGGGGATGGACATGGTTGTGCATGCGGGTGCTCTTTCTACCGTTTGGGGTCCTTGGGAGGATTTCTACCAGACAAATGTCTTGGGAACCAAGTATGTTCTGGATGCTTGTCGAGAGGCCGGTATTCAGCGTTTAGTTTATGTATCATCGCCGAGCATCTATGCTGCGCCTAGAGATCAGATAGCCATCAAAGAATGCGATGCTCCGCAAGAAAACAAGCTTAACAACTATATCCGTAGTAAACTAGCTTCGGAGAAGCTCTTTAAAGACTATCCGGATGTACCTAGCATCATCTTACGCCCCCGTGGGCTTTTTGGGATTGGGGATACCAGTATTTTACCCCGAGTTCTCAAACTCAGTCAGAAGATTGGCATTCCCTTGATAGGGGACGGTCGTCAGCTCATGGATATGACCTGTGTGGAAAATGTTGCTCTGGCCATTCGTTTGGCTCTAGAGGCCTCTCAAGCTAGTGGCCAAGTCTATAATATTACCAACGGGGAACCAAGAGCCTTTAAGGATCTGATAGAAGAAACCTTGAGAGGACTTGACTATCCGATAACATACAGAAAAGTGCCGGCTCCCCTTCTTTCAGCTATTGCGAGTACGCTAGAGTTTATTTACAAGATCTTGTATCTCAAAGGAGAACCGGTTCTGACACGCTACACCTATTACTTGCTGAGGTATAGCCAGACGCTGGACATCAGCAAGGCGGAGCGAGACTTGGGTTATCGCCCTCGAATCAGTATTTCAGAAGGGATTGACCAATATGTCCAAGATTATAGAAAGCATTGATTATTTCCCGGCCGGCTACTGTACCAGCTATGCGGGTTTACTGTTTAAGGGAGTCAAGAATAAAAAGATGACCTTTCCAGCGGGAGTATTTCTGATCAAGCATAGAGATAAGGGGTATCTGCTCTATGACACAGGCTATCATTACGATATTAAGACCCGGCTTCGCTATGGTTTCTATCGGCTAGGAACGCCTGTTCAGATGACGGAAAAGGATCAGATTTCATACTTATTGAAGGCAAAAGGAATTAGACCAGAAGAGATTACCTATGTCATGTTGTCTCATCTCCATCCAGACCATTTAGGAGGGGCTAGTTTTTTCCCGAACGCTCAATTTATCCTGACTCAAGAGGTTTTTGAAGTTTATCAGAAACCCAAGCTTAAGGATTTGGTCTTTAAAGAGTTTTTACCAGCTGATTTTGAGAAAAGACTGACCGTTATCAAGGCAAATCAGCGCTATTCAAATTTTCCCTATGGTCCAATTTGTGACCTTTTTGGAGATGGCAGTATCCTAGTAGCATCAGTAGATGGACATGCCAAGGGGCAAGCCTGTCTCTTTATTCCTGATCATGAGCTTCTCATTGCAGCAGACCTCTGTTGGGGAATTGACCTTCTGCCTTACACCAAGCAGATGCACCTGCTTCCTTCCCTGGTGCAGGACAACAAGAAAGCCTATATCAAGGGGGCAGAGTTCTTAGAAAATGTTCTAAGAGATGGTATCGAGGTACTGGTCAGCCATGACCCTGTAGAAAGGATTGAGCGGATTTTGTATGAAAAAAATAACCTTTCTTAAAACTTTTATCCAAACTCGTTGGCTTCATAATTTTAAGTCTCGAGAAGCCTTAGAAAACTATCAGAAAAAGCAATTATCTGCTTATATGGATTTTTTGAAGCGAGAGTCACCTTATTTTAAAAATGGGATACCAGCCGACTTTAATCATATGGACAAGGCTTTTATGATGAGTCATTTCAATGAACTCAACACTCAAGGAGTGGATCGTGATGAAGACTTATCCTTAGCTATTGAAAGTGAGAAAACCCGTGATTTCAGTGAACTTAAAGGCGAAGTAGCAGTCGGTCTGTCTTCAGGGACATCTGGACATCGGGGCCTCTTTATCACGACCGAGAAAGAGCGAAGTATGTGGGCAGCGGCTATCTTAGCCAAGATGTTGCCAAAGGGTCAGCTTTTTGGACATCGTATCGCCTTTTTCCTAAGAGCTGATAATGAACTCTATCAGACTATTAATACAGCGCTCATTCGTTTAGAGTATTTTGATATTTTCAAACATACAGATGAGCATATCGAGCGTCTCAATAGCTACCAACCGACGATTATTGTGGCGCCAGCCTCTATGTTGATTGAATTGAGCAAGCGTCTCAAGGCTGGACAGTTAGCCATCCATCCACAAAAAATCGTTTCGGTGGCAGAAATCTTAGAAGATAGTGATAGGGAACGGATCGCTGAAGCCTTTTCTCTATCCATTATTGACCAAGTTTATCAGGCAACAGAAGGTTTCCTAGCCTGTACTTGCTCAGCTGGCAATCTGCATCTCAACGAAGACATTATCTTTGTGGAAAAGCAGTATCTGGATGACCGCCGTTTTTATCCAATCATTACGGACTTTAAACGAAGCAGTCAGCCTGTTTATCGCTACCAGCTCAATGATATCTTGGTTGAAAATCCGGAGCCTTGTCCCTGTGGCTCCTGCTATACACGGATTGACAAGGTCGAAGGACGCTCTGACGACATCTTCTATTTCGATGGACTGGATGGGGGTCAAGTGACCATCTATCCAGACTTTATCAGACGGTGCATCCTCTTTGTGGAGAATGTAGGGGATTACCAAGTCAAGCAACATTCTGAGAAGTTAGTGGAAGTTTGCCTAAGTGAACGAGATGAGGCAGTGGAAGCATCTATTCTAGCACAGTTTCAACTCCTGGCCCAGCAAAAGCAGTTTATAGTTCCCGAAATCCAATTTTCAGATTATCACTGGGATACTAGCCGTAAACTCAAACGTATCCAACGTTTATGAAAGGAAGAAAGACAATGACAGAAGTAAAAAGACATGTGGAAATCGCAGGTTATGGCATTTGCCTTCCAAAGCATACCGTCCAATTCAAAGACCAGACCCGTTATCGTGTAGTTGAAAATGAAGAAACACAACTTGACTTGGCAGAGGGGGCTATCCACCGTGCACTTGAACATGCAAATTTGGATATTAAAGATATCGATTGCCTTGTATCAGCTAGTGCAGTTGGTGTTCAGCCTATTCCTTGTACGGCTGCCTTGATTCATGAGCGTGTTGCAAAAGGACTCTCTATTCCAGCTATGGATATCAATACGACCTGTACCAGCTTTATTTCTGCCCTATCGACCATGTCCCACTTGATTGAGGCGGGTGAATACAATCGTGTCTTGATTGTATCCAGTGAGGTTGGAAGTTTAGGGCTCAATCAGAATCAAAAAGAAAGTTTTGAACTCTTTAGTGATGGGGCGGCAGCCTTTATTTTCCAAAAAAGCCATCAGGAAAAAGGGGTCATCGCTAGTCTCCAACGTACTTGGTCAGAAGGGGCTCACGATACGGAGATTCGTGGAGGTCTGACTTCTTTTCAACCAAAAGAGTACTCTGAAGCGACGAAGACCAACTATATGTTTGATATGAAGGGAAAGAAAATCCTCCTCTTGTCAGCTCGTAAAATCCCAGTCATGTTTGAAGAGTTTCAAGAAAAGACCCAGCTAGTCTTGGGAGATGTGGACTATATCATTCCTCATCAAGCTAGTCGCGCCCTTCCTTTGGTTATGGAAAAGCTAGGTGTAACTGAGAATCAATACCTCAATCTCGTCACGGACTATGGAAATATGGTGTCAGTCTCTGTGCCATTTGGCTTGGCCTATTCATTGGACCATGGATTGGTTAAAGAAGGAGATATCGTCTACCTTATGGGGACTGCAGCTGGTATGACGGTCAATATGTTGGCTCTGAAATTGTAATAATCATCTAAAAATGGAAGGCTTGGAACTTGAGCAAAGGTAAAAGGTTGCCATCTACCCCTGAACTGAGGTATACTAGTAGAAAGATTAGTTTATCAAGCGGCGAGGGAGAATGTTAGAAAAGGAAGGGGATGTATGACAGCTAGAAAAATGCAGCTACTCATGTCCAAGTATGGCTTTAGTATTACCATCATGTTGGCAGAGTTGTTTATCGTCTTTGGTTTATTTCTCTATCTAGGGCGGATGGCTCCGATTGTCTGGATTATCCTAGTCATTTTAGTGAGCTTAGCGACCATTGTATCGATTGTGAATAGATCTATGAATCCTGAGAGTAAGGTAACATGGTTGTTAGTAGCCTTTGTGCCAGTTTTTGGCCCTTTGCTCTATATCATGTTTGGAGAGCGCCGTTTATCTAAAAAAGAATTGAAGCAGCTAAAGCAGCTCCAATCAATGATTTACCGAGAGGACAATAGCAGAGCTCTCCGTTTGGAGTTAAAAGAACAAGACAAGTCGGCTTACGGGGTTATCAAATCTCTCCTCAGTATGGACACGAATGCAGATGTCTATAATCGAACGGATACCCAATTTTTTGCATCTGGTAAAAGCATGTGGCATCAGATGCTAGAGGATCTCAAGAAAGCAGAGAAGTTTATCTTTCTCGAATACTATATCATCGAAGAAGGTTTGATGTGGAATAGTATTTTGGAGATTTTGGAAGAAAAGGCAGCTCAAGGAGTAGAGGTGAAGCTCCTCTATGATGATATTGGTTGTATGGCCACCTTGCCTGGAGATTACACCATCCACCTTCGTGGTCGAGGAATTGAGGCCCATAAATTTAATAAGGTGATTCCGCGCTTAACCGTCGCCTATAACAACCGTGACCACCGTAAAATCATGGTTATTGATGGTCAAATTGCCTATACAGGTGGTGTCAATCTGGCAGATGAGTATATCAACCATATCGAACGCTTTGGTTATTGGAAAGATAGCGGTATTCGCCTAGATGGATCAGCGGTCAAGGCTTTTACTAGACTCTTTTTATCAACCTGGTATATCAACCGTGGGAAAATTAGCGACTTTGACCAATACCATCTCGAAAATCAACCAAAAGATGGGATGGGGCTCTGTATTCCCTACAGTAGCGGTCCCAAACCAATATACCGAGCCCAGGTTGGAAAAACGGTCTATCAAAATCTTATCAATCAAGCTACAGATTACGTCTACATCACGACTCCCTATCTGATCGCCGACTACGATCTAACTGAAAGTATCAAAAATGCAGCTCTGAGAGGGGTAGATGTGCGAATTGTGACGCCGTGTATCCCAGATAAGAAGGTTATTCAGTTAGTTACTCGAGGAGCCTACCCAGACTTGCTATCTGCGGGGGTTCGTATTTATGAGTATAGCCCGGGATTCCTTCATAGCAAGCAAATGCTTGTTGATGGAGAGGCGGCTACTGTGGGAACCATCAATTTTGACTATCGGAGTTTGCTTCACCACTATGAAAATGCCGTCTTGCTTTATAGAACGCAGTCCATCATCGATATTGAAAGGGACTTTGAAGAGATTTTTAAAGTTTCTCAAGAAATTTATCCCCACACCATCAAAACAAGCTGGTATCAAAGCCTGATCAAGGAAATTGTCCAGTTGTTTGCACCTATGCTCTAACTATCCATCAAGATCTAGCCCAAGGCTGGATCTTTTTTGTCTTCTTACGAATAGATAGGTAAAGGAGAAAAACATGCTTAATCTAGAAGATGACGATTTCATTAGAGAGTATAGAGACAGTCGATTCCACCGTTTTCGTGAAATCGAACGCTTTGCGATATTGGATAAGAAATTCAGCAAATATCAATCCCAAGCTGACATTCCTGTAAGATTTTGATATACTAAAACAGATAAACTTAGAGGAGAAATTGAATGAATGTATATGGGAAAATAGATGAGAAACAAGAAGAATCTCATTACCAAGACTGGTCCGTTCCAGAAAAGCGAGAAGGAGCTCCGATTCCCTTTTTTAGTATCTTGCTTTGGAGTTTAGTGGCTACAGCTATTTCTGTGGTTATCCCCCTTATTTTTGGTTTAGTAAGTCCGCGACAAACTCAGGATCTTTATACCGGTTGGGCTTTGCATCAAAATGGTCAAATGTATACAGATTATTTTGGGACGGAGGGATTGCTCTATTACCTGCTTACCTATCTTTCACAAGGCAGTATTCTGATTGCTTTGGTTGAGTGGTTGGCCTTGTTTGGAGCAGGCGTTTTTCTTTTTAAATCTGCGGATAGTCTTACAGACCGTGTAGAAGAAGCCAAGCAGCTTGTGTTTGTGTTTAATTTGTTGGTAGCAGGTCTCGCTTTTGGTGGTGGCTATGCTCTCTTGCTAGCCTTGCCTTTCCTATTTTATTCACTTAGCATTGTTACGAACTACCTAGCTTATCCAAACGGTGACAAAGGATTTTTACGTGTTGGTATGAGCCTTGCTCTCGCTTTCTTCCTTGCGCCAATCCCAACAGCCTTATTTGCAGCTACACTAGCCTTGGGAATTATCGGCTTTAACTTAGGCAAAGGTCACTTTGTTCATGGTTTATATCAATTTTTTGCGTCAGCCTTAGGGTTCTCACTCTTATTCTATCCTTTGGGCTACTATACAGTATTAACAGGTAGTTTTGGGGATGCCATTAGCCAGACCTTGTATCCAGTAAATACTCTTAGCTTCTTTTCAAATGCGCATTTGCTTGAAAATGCAGCCTTCTACGGCTTACTTGCTATTGGGCTAGGTTCCCTGAGTTTGCTCTTTTCTGGTTTGTTCCAGTTAAAATCAGCTAAGCAATATTCCCTATCGATTGCTGCTAGTTTGGGCTTATTGCTTTCTTTGGGGCTCTTGATTTTTTCCAAAGAACCCATCAACGGTACTCATCTTGTGGTACTAATTCCTTTCTTGGTCTTGCTCCTTCTGACAGGAATCAAGGAAGATGTTTCGGATGGAGGCAGTCGTCGTAGAAGAAGACGTGAGAAACAAACTTCTTTCCTTAAAGGAAATTTCTATCTACCACTGATTGCCCTTGCCTATCTTATTGTTCTTCCTATCGTGAGTCGCTACCTTTCGCATCCAGCGACTTATCAGGAGAGAGAACGTCTTGCTAGCATGGTAAAACAGCAAACGAGTTCTGAGGATCGTGTCTATGCTTGGGATGATCGTCCTGATTTCTACCGTGCAAGTGAACGCTTGGCGCCGACTTCTCTATCAACTCCAACACTCTATACTGCAAGCGACGAAAATAAAACCAAACTGATGAATGATCTGAAAGAGAATCAACCGAAGATGATTGTGGTCAATCAAAAAGTTGCCTTGTGGTCAGATGTAGAGAGCTGGCTCAGTGAAAACTATGAGCTTGTTCAGACAGATACTAGCGAGTTTAAGCTTTATAAATTCAAATAACAAAAATCAATATCTTGTGGAATTTTAAAAATTTTAGGATTTTTAACACAAGATATTGATTTTTATTTTTAGAGTGGTATAATACTGAATATAAACTATTTAACAATATTTTAGAAAAGAGCATGGATATGATTGTATTAGAAGAAAAGCTTGCAACCGTTCCCACCTTGTTCGTTGAAAAACGAGATGGTAGACGTGTAGTATTTGATGTAGACAAGATTGACAAGGCTCTCCACAAGGCGGCGGAAAAGGTTATGGACGTTACGCCTCTAGTAGAAAAACGCCTAAATGGTCTAGTTGAAAGAATCGTTACCGAAATTCACAGTCGCTTCCCTCAAGGTGTCAAGATTTACGAAATTCAAAATGTCGTAGAACATGAACTCCTTGAAGCCAAAGAATATGCCTTGGCTGAGGAGTATATCACTTATCGGACACAAAGGGATTTTGAGCGTTCAAAAGCGACAGATATCAACTTTAGTATCCATAAACTTCTCAATAAAGACCAGGCAGTTGTCAATGAAAATGCCAATAAAGACAGCGATGTTTTTAATACCCAGCGTGATTTGACAGCAGGGATTGTGGGAAAATCAATCGGACTGCAAATGCTTCCTAAGCACGTAGCCAATGCTCACCAAAAAGGGGATATTCACTATCATGACTTGGACTACAGCCCCTACACTCCTATGACCAACTGCTGTTTGATTGATTTTAAAGGCATGTTGGAAAATGGTTTTAAAATTGGGAATGCAGAGGTAGAGAGTCCCAAGTCTATCCAGACTGCGACAGCTCAAATTTCTCAGATTATCGCCAACGTTGCTTCTAGCCAGTACGGGGGCTGTTCAGCTGACCGTATTGATGAAGTCTTGGCGCCTTATGCAGAGAAGAATTACCAAAAGCACCTCAAGGATGCGAAAGAATGGGTCTTGCCTGAAAAACGGGATGATTATGCTTGGAAGAAAACCCAAAAAGACATCTATGATGCCATGCAATCTCTTGAGTATGAAATCAACACCCTCTTCACTTCAAATGGACAAACACCTTTTACTTCACTAGGTTTTGGTCTAGGAACTAGTCGTTTTGAACGGGAAATTCAAAAAGCTATCTTGACCATTCGTATCAAGGGTCTTGGCTCAGAACACCGCACAGCCATCTTCCCTAAACTCATCTTTACGCTTAAAAGAGGCCTTAACTTGGAAGAAGGGACTCCAAACTATGACATCAAACAGTTGGCCCTCGAGTGTGCAACCAAACGGATGTACCCGGATGTCTTATCCTATGATAAGATTATCGAGTTGACTGGTTCTTTCAAGGTACCTATGGGTTGCCGTTCTTTCCTTCAAGGATGGAAGGATGAGAATGGCGTAGAAGTCAATTCTGGTCGGATGAATCTAGGTGTTGTGACGGTCAACCTTCCTCGCATTGCCCTCGAGTCTGAGGGCGACATGAATAAGTTCTGGGAAATCTTCAACGAGCGGATGAACATCGCAGAAGATGCTCTAGTTTACCGTGTTGAACGGACCAAGGAAGCAACACCAGCAAACGCCCCTATTCTCTATCAGTACGGGGCCTTCGGACGCCGTCTTGGAAAAGACGAGAGCGTTGATCAGCTCTTTAAGAATCGTCGTGCGACAGTTTCATTGGGCTACATCGGTTTGTACGAGGTAGCGACAGTCTTCTTTGGAAATAGCTGGGAACACAATCCAGAAGCCAAGGAATTCACACTGGATATCATTCGCGATATGAAACGTCGGGTGGAAGAGTGGTCTGACCAATATGGCTACCATTTCTCTATCTACTCGACACCGTCTGAAAGTCTAACAGATCGCTTCTGTCGCTTGGATACAGAAAAGTTCGGTTCTATTCCTGATATTACAGACAAGGAATACTACACCAACTCGTTCCACTATGATGTGCGTAAAAATCCAACGCCGTTTGAAAAATTGGACTTTGAGAAGGCTTATCCAGAAGCAGGTGCAACAGGTGGTTTCATCCACTACTGTGAGTATCCAGTTCTCCAACAAAATCCAAAAGCCTTGGAAGCTGTCTGGGACTACGCCTATGATCGTGTAGGGTATCTAGGGACCAATACTCCGATTGATCATTGTTATAAGTGTGACTTTGAAGGGGATTTTGAACCGACAGAGAGGGGCTTTACTTGTCCAAACTGTGGGAATAGCGACCCTAAAACAGTAGATGTAGTCAAACGAACTTGTGGCTATCTAGGTAACCCTCAGGCTCGTCCGATGGTCAATGGGCGCCATAAGGAAATCGCTGCGCGTGTGAAACATATGAATGGTTCAACCATTAAGACACCTGGACATAAAGTAACAAACTAGAAAGAGACGGAATGGGGAAATACCAATTGGATGATAAGGGACGCGCTCAAGTGACTCGTTATCATGAAAAACATTCTAAAGGTGGGACGGGCAAAAAAGAACGCTTGCTCAATCTTAGAGAACAGTTTTTAAACAAGAACAAGAAAAAAGAAAAGTGAGAGTCCGCTCTCGCTTTTCTCTTAGGTGGGAGGTAAGGATGGAATTACGTAGACCAAGTTTGGAAGATAAAGAAGCGATTTTAGAGATGATGGCAGAGTTTGAGCAGAGCCAATCAGCCCACGATGGTGGGTTTTGGAACGCCAACAATTTTGTTTATGAAGAGTGGCTAGAAGAAAATCTTCAGGCGGAAGCGGGACTCAATATTCCTGAAAACTGGGTTCCTGCTATCCAGCTGGTTAGTTTTGACGTAGCAGGCCAGGCTCTTGGCTTTCTCAACCTTCGTCTCCGATTAAATGACTACTTACTAGAAAATGGTGGCCATATCGGCTATTCCATCCGTCCCTCTGAAAGAGGCAAAGGTTATGCCAAAGAAGCTCTCAGACAGGGCTTGCAAGTTGCCAAGGAAAAGAATATCAAAAAAGCGCTTGTGACCTGTAGTGTGGAAAACCCTGCTAGTAGAGCGGTGATTGTGGCGAATGGCGGACTCTTTGAGGATGCTCACAATGGCGTAGAACGTTACTGGATAGATTTGGAGTAGAAGGATGACATGGAATACACCAAAACCAGGTGAATGGAAAAGTGAGGAACTTAGTAAAGGGCGAATCATTGATTATAAGGCCTTTAACTTTGTCGATGGAGAAGGTGTGCGCAACTCTCTCTATGTATCAGGTTGCATGTTTCACTGCGAGGGGTGCTATAATGTTGCGACTTGGTCTTTCAACGCAGGCATTCCCTATACAGCAGAATTAGAAGAACAGATTATGGAAGATCTCGCTCAACCCTATGTTCAAGGCTTGACTTTGCTGGGGGGAGAACCCTTTCTTAATACGGGCATTCTCTTGCCTCTCGTAAAACGCATTCGAAAGGAATTGCCAGACAAAGACATCTGGTCCTGGACGGGCTACACGTGGGAAGAAATGATGCTGGAGACTCCAGATAAACTGGAACTCTTATCGCTGATTGACATCCTTGTCGATGGACGGTATGATAAAAGCAAGCGCAATCTCATGCTCCAGTTTCGAGGTTCCTCTAATCAACGGATTATCGATGTGCAAAAATCTCTCAAAAGTGGGCAAGTGGTGATTTGGGACAAGCTTAATGACGGAAAAGAAAGCTATGAACAGGTGAAGAGAGAATGAAGAAAAAAGACCTGATAGAACAACTGGTTTCAGAGATTGAAACGGGAAGGGTTAGGACGCTGGGGATTTACGGTCATGGGGCTTCAGGTAAATCAACCTTCGCTCAGGAATTATATCAAGCCCTAGATTCTACTACAGTAAATTTGCTAGAAACAGATCCCTATATCACCTCAGAACGTCACCTGGTAGTACCAAAGCAAGCACTTGATCAAAAGGTGACAGCTTGTCTGCCAGTGGCGCATGAACTGACAAGTTTGCAGAGAGATATTCTCGCTTTGCAGGCAGGTATGGATGTCTTAACAATCGATGAACCTTGGAAGGCTAGCGAGATCTTATCTGGAGCCAAACCGATTCTGATTGTTGAAGGGATGTCTGTGGGGTTTCTACCCAAGGAACTCTTTGACAAAACTATCTGTTTCTACACGGATGAGGAGACCGAATTAAAGAGGCGCTTAGCTCGAGATACAACTATGAGAAATCGCGATGCATCTTTTGTATTAGCTAGCCATCAGATGAGGCGGGAGCAGTATCTGCGATACTATAGAGAAAACGAGTCTAAAGCAGATATCTTAGTGGATCAATCAGAAGATAAATTCAAAGTCAAAATGACTCGTATTATATAGAAGAAAAGATTGGTTTTAATAGTCGTAAATTAGCAATTATAGGAAGATGAAAAAAGAAAACAGTTTCATCCCAAAAAAACGAAAAAAAGCTCACAAATCCCTTGCAATCGCAGGGGCTTTGTGTTATTCTATTATGGTGCTGTAAATTACAGCCTTAGCTTTGATGCAAGAGGTTGCGACACGCTCGGTTGCATTGTCACGCAACGCGCGTCGGTTTTCTTGTGGAGCTAGCCTATTATCTTAAATAGACGAAAAGGAGAAAAAGATGGCAAATAAAAAAATCCGTATCCGTTTGAAGGCATACGAACACCGTACGCTTGACACAGCGGCTGCTAAAATCGTAGAATCAGCTACTCGTACAGGTGCACAAGTTGCGGGTCCAATCCCACTTCCAACTGAACGTAGCCTCTACACAATCATTCGTGCGACTCACAAATACAAAGACTCTCGCGAACAATTTGAAATGCGTACACACAAACGTTTGATCGATATCGTTAACCCAACTCAAAAAACAGTTGATGCGTTGATGAAATTGGATCTTCCAAGTGGTGTAAACGTAGAAATCAAACTTTAATTTAAAGCTTGATACCTTGAGCATAAAAAACGCTCGTTAAAAACTTTTTGAATAAAAAATATAGAAAAGGAACTATTTTCTCATGACAAAAGGAATCTTAGGGAAAAAAGTGGGAATGACTCAAATCTTCACTGAAGCTGGCGAATTGATCCCTGTAACAGTTATTGAAGCAACTCCAAACGTTGTTCTTCAAGTTAAAACTGTTGAAACAGATGGATATAACGCTATCCAAGTTGGTTTCGATGACAAACGCGAAGTATTGAGCAACAAACCTGCTAAAGGACATGTAGCGAAAGCTAACACGGCTCCTAAGCGCTTCATTCGTGAATTCAAAAACGTTGAAGGCTTGGAAGTTGGTGCTGAAATCACAGTTGAAACATTCGCAGCTGGAGACGTTGTTGACGTAACTGGTACTTCTAAAGGTAAAGGTTTCCAAGGTGTTATCAAACGCCATGGACAATCACGTGGACCAATGGCTCACGGTTCTCGTTACCACCGTCGTCCAGGTTCTATGGGACCTGTTGCACCTAACCGCGTGTTCAAAGGTAAAAACCTTGCAGGACGTATGGGTGGCGACCGCGTGACAATTCAAAACCTTGAAGTTGTACAAGTTGTTCCAGAAAAGAACGTTATCCTTATCAAAGGTAACGTACCGGGTGCTAAGAAATCTCTTATCACTATCAAGTCAGCAGTTAAAGCTGGTAAATAATAAGGAAAGGGGAATACAGTCAAAATGGCAAATGTAACATTATTCGACCAAACTGGTAAACAAGCTGGCGAAGTTGTTCTTAACGATGCAATCTTTGGTATTGAACCAAACCAATCTGTTGTGTTTGATGTGATCATCAGCCAACGTGCTAGCCTTCGTCAAGGAACTCACGCAGTTAAAAATCGCTCAGCTGTTTCAGGTGGTGGACGCAAACCATGGCGTCAAAAAGGAACTGGACGTGCTCGTCAAGGTTCTATCCGCTCTCCACAATGGCGTGGTGGTGGAACTGTCTTCGGACCAACTCCACGTAGCTATGCGTACAAACTTCCTCAAAAAGTTCGTCGCCTTGCGCTTAAATCTGTTTACTCAGAAAAAGTTGCTGAAAACAAATTTGTAGCCGTTGATTCTCTTGAATTTACAGCTCCAAAAACTGCTGAATTTGCAAAAGTTCTTGCAGCTTTGAGCATCGATTCTAAAGTCCTTGTTATTCTTGAAGAAGGAAACGAATTCGCAGCTCTTTCAGCTCGTAACCTTCCAAACGTGAAAGTTGCGACTGCTACAACTGCAAGTGTTCTTGACATCGCAAATAGTGACAAACTTCTTGTTACTCAAGCAGCTATCTCTAAAATCGAGGAGGTTCTTGCATAATGAATTTGTATGATGTTATCAAAAAACCTGTTATTACTGAAAGCTCAATGGCTCAACTTGAAGCAGGAAAGTATGTATTTGAAGTTGACACTCGTGCACACAAACTTTTGATTAAGCAAGCTGTTGAAGCTGCTTTTGAAGGTGTTAAGGTTGCAAATGTCAACACAATCAACGTAAAACCTAAAGCTAAACGTGTTGGACGTTACACTGGTTTTACTAACAAAACTAAAAAAGCTATCGTCACACTTACAGCTGATTCAAAAGCAATCGAGTTGTTTGCTGCTGAAGCTGAATAATCTAAGGAGGAAATATCGTGGGAATTCGTGTTTATAAACCAACAACAAACGGTCGCCGTAATATGACTTCTTTGGATTTCGCTGAAATCACAACAAGCACTCCTGAAAAATCATTGCTTGTTGCTTTGAAGAACAAGGCTGGTCGTAACAACAACGGCCGTATCACTGTTCGTCACCAAGGTGGTGGGCACAAACGTTTCTACCGTTTGGTTGACTTCAAACGTAACAAAGACAACGTTGAAGCAGTTGTTAAAACTATCGAGTACGATCCAAACCGTTCTGCAAACATCGCTCTTGTACACTACACAGACGGTGTGAAAGCATACATCATCGCTCCAAAAGGTCTTGAAGTTGGTCAACGTATCGTTTCAGGCCCAGAAGCAGATATCAAAGTCGGAAATGCTCTTCCACTTGCTAACATTCCAGTTGGTACTTTGATCCACAACATCGAGTTGAAACCAGGTCGTGGTGGAGAATTGGTGCGTGCAGCTGGAGCTTCTGCTCAAGTATTGGGTCAAGAAGGTAAATATGTTCTTGTTCGTCTTCAATCTGGCGAAGTACGTATGATTCTTGGAACTTGTCGTGCAACAGTTGGTGTTGTCGGAAACGAACAACATGGACTTGTAAACCTTGGTAAAGCAGGACGTAGCCGTTGGAAAGGTATCCGCCCAACAGTTCGTGGTTCTGTAATGAACCCTAACGATCACCCACACGGTGGTGGTGAAGGTAAAGCACCAGTTGGTCGTAAAGCGCCATCTACTCCATGGGGCAAACCTGCTCTTGGTCTTAAAACTCGTAACAAGAAAGCGAAATCTGACAAACTTATCGTTCGTCGTCGCAACGAGAAATAATAGTAAACTAGTCGCTTAAGCAACTAGGGAATCCGCCAGCTCGGTAGCGCTCCATGTGAGCGCAAGCCGCTGTGGTACAACATTTAAAGGAGAAAACATAAAAATGGGACGCAGTCTTAAAAAAGGACCTTTCGTCGATGAGCATTTGATGAAAAAAGTTGAAGCTCAAGCTAACGACGAAAAGAAAAAAGTTATCAAAACTTGGTCACGTCGTTCAACGATCTTCCCAAGTTTCATTGGTTACACTATTGCAGTTTATGACGGACGTAAACACGTACCTGTTTACATCCAAGAAGACATGGTAGGTCACAAACTTGGTGAATTCGCACCAACTCGTACTTACAAAGGTCACGCTGCAGACGACAAGAAAACACGTAGAAAATAAGGAGAACATAAATGGCAGAAATTACTTCAGCTAAAGCAATGGCTCGTACAGTACGTGTTTCACCTCGTAAATCACGTCTTGTTCTTGACAATATTCGTGGTAAAAGCGTAGCCGACGCTATTGCAATCTTGACATTCACTCCAAACAAAGCTGCTGAAATCATCTTGAAAGTTTTGAATTCAGCTGTAGCTAACGCTGAAAACAACTTTGGTTTGGATAAAGCTAACTTGGTAGTATCTGAAGCATTTGCAAACGAAGGACCAACTATGAAACGTTTCCGTCCACGTGCGAAAGGTTCAGCTTCACCAATCAACAAACGTACAGCTCACATCACTGTAGCTGTTGCAGAAAAATAAGGAGGTAACATCGTGGGTCAAAAAGTACATCCAATTGGTATGCGTGTCGGCATCATCCGTGATTGGGATGCCAAATGGTATGCTGAAAAAGAATACGCGGATTACCTTCATGAAGATCTTGCAATCCGTAAATTCGTTCAAAAAGAACTTGCTGACGCAGCAGTTTCAACTATCGAAATCGAACGCGCAGTGAACAAAGTTAACGTTTCACTTCACACTGCTAAACCAGGTATGGTTATCGGCAAAGGTGGCGCTAACGTTGATGCACTCCGTGCAAAACTTAACAAATTGACTGGAAAACAAGTACACATCAACATCATCGAAATCAAACAACCTGATTTGGATGCTCACCTTGTAGGTGAAGGGATTGCTCGTCAATTGGAGCAACGTGTTGCTTTCCGTCGTGCACAAAAACAAGCAATCCAACGCGCAATGCGTGCTGGAGCTAAAGGAATCAAAACTCAAGTATCAGGTCGTTTGAACGGTGCAGATATTGCCCGTGCTGAAGGATACTCAGAAGGAACTGTTCCACTCCACACACTTCGTGCAGATATCGATTACGCTTGGGAAGAAGCAGATACTACATACGGTAAACTTGGTGTTAAAGTATGGATCTACCGTGGTGAAGTTCTTCCAGCTCGTAAAAACACTAAAGGAGGTAAATAACCAATGTTAGTACCTAAACGTGTTAAACACCGTCGTGAATTCCGTGGAAAAATGCGCGGTGAAGCAAAAGGTGGAAAAGAAGTAGCATTCGGTGAATACGGTCTTCAAGCTACAACTAGCCACTGGATTACTAACCGCCAAATCGAAGCTGCTCGTATCGCCATGACTCGTTATATGAAACGTGGTGGTAAAGTTTGGATTAAAATCTTCCCACACAAATCATACACTGCTAAAGCTATCGGTGTGCGTATGGGATCTGGTAAAGGGGCACCTGAAGGTTGGGTTGCACCAGTTAAACGCGGTAAAGTGATGTTCGAAATCGCTGGTGTATCTGAAGAGATTGCACGTGAAGCGCTTCGTCTTGCTAGCCACAAATTGCCAGTTAAAACTAAATTCGTAAAACGTGAAGCAGAATAAGGAGAAGGCATGAAACTTAATGAAGTAAAAGAATTTGTTAAAGAACTTCGTGGTCTTTCTCAAGAAGAACTCGCGAAGCGCGAAAACGAATTGAAAAAAGAATTGTTTGAACTTCGTTTCCAAGCTGCTACTGGTCAATTGGAACAAACAGCTCGCTTGAAAGAAGTTAAAAAACAAATCGCTCGTATCAAAACAGTTCAATCTGAAGCGAAATAATAGACTAGGGAAGGAGAAATTTCAATGGAACGCAATAATCGTAAAGTTCTTGTTGGACGTGTTGTATCTGACAAAATGGACAAGACAATCACAGTTGTAGTTGAAACAAAACGTAACCACCCAGTCTATGGTAAACGTATTAACTACTCTAAGAAATACAAAGCACATGATGAAAACAATGTTGCCAAAGAAGGCGATATCGTACGTATCATGGAAACTCGCCCGCTTTCAGCTACAAAACGTTTCCGTCTTGTAGAAGTTGTTGAAGAAGCGGTTATCATCTAATCAAGCCTGAAAGGAGAAAACTGAAATGATTCAAACAGAAACTCGTTTGAAAGTCGCAGACAACAGCGGTGCACGCGAAATCTTGACTATCAAAGTTCTTGGTGGTTCTAAACGTAAATTTGCGAACATCGGTGATGTCATTGTGGCATCTGTAAAACAAGCTACTCCTGGTGGTGCGGTTAAAAAAGGTGACGTTGTAAAAGCTGTTATCGTTCGTACTAAATCAGGTGCTCGTCGCGCTGATGGTTCATACATCAAGTTTGACGAAAATGCAGCTGTTATCATCCGTGATGACAAAACTCCTCGCGGAACACGTATCTTTGGCCCGGTTGCACGTGAATTGCGTGAAGGTGGCTTCATGAAGATCGTGTCACTTGCTCCAGAAGTACTTTAATAAATTGCTCAAAGAAAATTAAAACAAGTCTAGGAAGTGAAACGAAAGCATAACTTGAGTTAGGTGAGTTGAAACTGACGAAGATTTGCTTTGATTTTCGTAGAGTAAAAACAAACAAACTAGTCCCCTGGAATTGACTCCAGGGTGCCCTTGTGGGCGTAAGAAAAATCAAGGAGAAACCTAATGTTTGTAAAAAAAGGCGACAAAGTTCGCGTAATCGCTGGTAAAGATAAGGGAACAGAAGCTGTTGTCCTTACTGCCCTTCCAAAAGTAAACAAAGTTATCGTTGAAGGTGTTAACATCGTTAAGAAACACCAACGTCCAACTAACGAGCTTCCTCAAGGTGGTATCATCGAGAAAGAAGCAGCTATCCACGTATCAAACGTCCAAGTTTTGGACAAGAACGGTGTAGCTGGTCGTGTTGGTTACAAATTTGTAGACGGTAAAAAAGTTCGCTACAACAAAAAATCAGGCGAAGTGCTTGATTAATCACGAAGGAAAGGAGAAGTATAATGGCAAATCGTTTAAAAGAAAAATATCTTAATGAAGTAGTTCCTGCTTTGACAGAACAATTCAACTACTCATCAGTGATGGCTGTGCCTAAAGTAGATAAGATCGTTTTGAACATGGGTGTTGGTGAAGCTGTATCAAACGCTAAAAGCCTTGAAAAAGCTGCTGAAGAATTGGCACTTATCTCAGGTCAAAAACCACTTATCACTAAAGCTAAAAAATCAATCGCCGGCTTCCGTCTTCGTGAAGGTGTAGCGATCGGTGCAAAAGTTACCCTTCGTGGTGAACGTATGTACGAATTCTTGGATAAATTGGTTTCAGTTTCACTTCCACGTGTGCGTGACTTCCACGGTGTTCCAACAAAATCATTTGATGGACGCGGAAATTACACACTTGGTGTGAAAGAACAATTGATCTTCCCAGAAATCAACTTTGATGACGTTGACAAAACTCGTGGTCTTGACATCGTTATCGTAACAACTGCTAACACTGACGAAGAGTCACGTGCATTGCTTACAGGCCTTGGAATGCCTTTTGCAAAATAATATAGGAGGTAAATCTAATGGCTAAAAAATCAATGATTGCTAAGAACAAACGTCCAGCGAAGTTCTCTACTCAAGCTTATACTCGTTGTGAAAAATGTGGTCGTCCGCATTCAGTTTACCGCAAATTTAAACTTTGCCGTGTTTGCTTCCGTGAATTAGCTTACAAAGGACAAATTCCTGGTGTAACAAAAGCATCTTGGTAATTTAAGATATCAAGGGCGTCAAAACTCCAAGTGAAAATAGGAAACTTGACGAAGAAACTGAAGTTTCTAGGAAAGTTTATCTTTTTCACACAGAGTTTAGCCCGGGTTCAGTTGGGCTTGCCAATTTGAACGCGAGCTACAGCTTTGGCAAAAAAGACCAATTTGCTTTGGAGCATCGCTCCTGTATCAAATTGCCTATTTTTGCTCTTGCTGTTACGCTCTTTGTATCATGTGTTAACTAGCAAGTGCAACTTGCAAACTACTAGTAAGAGGAGAAAAACAAAATGGTTATGACTGACCCAATCGCAGACTTCCTAACTCGTATTCGTAACGCTAACCAAGCGAAACACGAAGTACTTGAAGTACCTGCATCAAATATCAAAAAAGGGATTGCTGAAATCCTTAAACGCGAAGGTTTTGTAAAAAACGTTGAAATCATCGAAGATGACAAACAAGGCATCATCCGTGTATTCCTTAAATATGGACCAAACGGTGAAAAAGTTATCACTAACTTGAAACGTGTTTCTAAACCAGGACTTCGTGTCTACAAAAAACGTGAAGATCTTCCAAAAGTACTTAACGGACTTGGAATTGCTATCCTTTCAACTTCTGAAGGTTTGCTTACTGATAAAGAAGCACGCCAAAAGAATGTTGGTGGGGAAGTTATCGCTTACGTTTGGTAATTGATGATGTGAGAGTGTTAAAAGAATGCAGTGAAAATACGAAGTTTGTAGCAGGAGTGATGCTCTAAGACAAACTTATCTTTTTCACCAACTTCTTAGCTCGAACTCAAATCAGATACAAAGCTCGTGAAGAACAAAGCAAAATTAGGAAGTCGGAGAAGTTTGGTTACAAATAAGCCAACTTATCTATTTCGCACAGTTCTTAGAGCGAGTTCAATTTAGCTATTGAACTCAATGAGTATCTTTAACCCCGTGAAAACTGGCCGTCAAGGCCTGACAATTTAACAGGAGAAAATAAACATGTCACGTATTGGTAATAAAGTTATCGTGTTGCCTGCTAGTGTTGAAGTCACTAACAATGACAACGTAGTAACTGTAAAAGGACCTAAAGGAGAACTTACTCGTAAGTTCTCAAAAGATATTGAAATTCGCGTGGAAGGTACTGAAGTAACTCTTCACCGTCCAAACGATTCAAAAGAAATGAAAACTATCCACGGAACTACTCGTGCCCTTTTGAATAACATGGTAATTGGTGTATCAGAAGGATTCAAGAAGGAACTTGAAATGCGTGGGGTTGGTTACCGTGCACAACTTCAAGGATCAAAACTTGTTTTGGCTGTTGGTAAATCTCATCCAGATGAAGTTGAAGCTCCAGAAGGGATTACTTTTGAACTTCCAAACCCAACAACAATCGTTGTTAGCGGAATTTCAAAAGAAGTGGTTGGTCAAACAGCTGCTTACGTACGTAGCCTTCGTTCACCAGAACCTTACAAAGGTAAAGGTATTCGTTACGTTGGAGAGTACGTTCGTCTTAAAGAAGGTAAAACAGGTAAATAATGTTGAGTGGTTGATTTTCAACCACCAACCTATTTTCCAACTTTGTGCATAGCACGCGATTTAAAACTAAAGAGGTGAAAACTGTGATTTCTAAACCAGATAAAAACAAACTCCGTCAAAAACGCCACCGTCGCGTTCGCGGAAAACTCTCTGGAACTGCTGATCGCCCACGTTTGAACGTATTCCGTTCTAATACAGGCATCTACGCTCAAGTGATTGATGACGTAGCGGGTGTAACGCTCGCAAGTGCTTCAACTCTTGACAAAGAAGTTTCAAAAGGAACTAAAACTGAACAAGCCGTTGCTGTCGGTAAACTCGTTGCAGAACGTGCAAACGCTAAAGGTATTTCAGAAGTGGTGTTCGACCGCGGTGGATATCTATATCACGGACGTGTGAAAGCTTTGGCTGATGCAGCTCGTGAAAACGGATTGAAATTCTAATAGGAGGACACTAGAAAATGGCATTTAAAGACAATGCAGTTGAATTAGAAGAACGCGTAGTTGCTGTCAACCGTGTTACAAAAGTTGTTAAAGGTGGACGTCGTCTTCGTTTCGCAGCTCTTGTTGTTGTCGGTGACCACAACGGTCGTGTAGGATTTGGTACTGGTAAGGCTCAAGAAGTTCCAGAAGCAATCCGCAAAGCAGTAGAAGATGCTAAGAAAAACTTGATTGAAGTTCCTATGGTTGGAACAACAATCCCACACGAAGTTCTTTCAGAATTCGGTGGAGCTAAAGTATTGTTGAAACCTGCTGTAGAAGGTTCTGGAGTTGCCGCTGGTGGTGCGGTTCGTGCCGTTGTGGAATTGGCAGGTGTGGCAGATATTACATCTAAATCACTTGGTTCTAACACTCCAATCAACATTGTTCGCGCAACTGTTGAAGGTTTGAAACAATTGAAACGCGCTGAAGAAGTTGCTGCCCTTCGTGGTATTTCAGTTTCTGATTTGGCATAAGAAAGGGGATAAAATGGCTCAAATTAAAATTACTTTGACTAAGTCTCCAATCGGACGCATTCCATCACAACGTAAAACTGTTGTAGCACTTGGACTTGGCAAATTGAACAGCTCTGTTATTAAAGAAGATAATGCTGCTATCCGTGGTATGATCACTGCAGTATCTCACTTGGTAACAGTTGAAGAAGTAAACTAATGATTCTTAGGGGATGTGCAGTATACCATCCCCTAAAACTGGATATAGTCATCCATGATGACATCGTATAGGCGAGTTGATAAGGGAGACAACCTTTTCTCCCTTATCGGCGCTAGCATTTTACAAAAGAGGAGAAAATAAAAATGAAACTTCATGAATTGAAACCTGCAGAAGGTTCTCGTAAAGTACGTAACCGTGTTGGTCGTGGTACTTCATCAGGTAACGGTAAAACATCTGGTCGCGGTCAAAAAGGTCAAAAAGCTCGTAGCGGTGGCGGAGTTCGCCTTGGTTTTGAAGGTGGACAAACTCCATTGTTCCGTCGTCTTCCAAAACGTGGATTCACTAACATCAACGCTAAAGAATACGCAATTGTAAACCTTGACCAATTGAACGTTTTTGAAGATGGTGCTGAAGTGACTCCAGTTGTGCTTATCGAAGCAGGAATTGTGAAAGCTGAAAAATCAGGCGTTAAAATTCTTGGTAACGGTGAGTTGACTAAGAAATTGACTGTGAAAGCAGCTAAATTCTCTAAATCAGCTGAGGAAGCTATCACTGCTAAAGGTGGTTCTGTAGAAGTCATCTAAGAGAGGTGACCCATGTTTTTTAAATTATTAAAAGAAGCGCTCAAGGTTAAACAAGTTCGATCAAAAATTCTCTTTACGATTTTTATCATTCTTGTTTTCCGTATTGGGACAAGTATTACTGTTCCAGGTGTCAATGCAAAAAGTTTAGAAGCTCTCAGTGGTTTATCTTTCTTGAACATGCTTAGTCTTGTTTCAGGGAATGCCATGAAGAACTTCTCCGTTTTCGCACTCGGTGTAAGTCCGTATATCACTGCTTCCATCGTTGTTCAATTGCTACAAATGGATATTTTACCGAAGTTTGTAGAATGGGGCAAACAAGGGGAAGTGGGACGGAGAAAACTAAACCAAGCTACTCGATATATTGCACTTGTGCTTGCATTCGTTCAATCTATCGGGATCACAGCAGGGTTTAATACTCTATCTGGAGCAAAATTATTAACGACAGCCTTAACTCCACAGGTTTTTGTTACCATTGGTATTATCCTCACAGCAGGTAGTATGATTGTAACATGGCTTGGAGAACAAATTACGGATAAGGGATACGGAAACGGTGTTTCTATGATCATCTTTGCAGGTATTGTTGCTTCAATCCCTGAAATGATTAAAGGAATCTATGTTGACTACTTCGTCAATATTCCAAGTAGCCGTTTGACTTCATCTATTATCTTTGTCGTTATTTTGATTATCGCTGTCTTGTTGATTGTATACTTTACAACCTATGTTCAACAAGCAGAATATAAAATTCCAATCCAATATACAAAAGTTGCTCAAGGAGCCCCATCAAGTTCATACCTTCCATTGAAGGTGAACCCGGCGGGGGTTATCCCAGTTATCTTTGCAAGTTCCATTACAGCAGCACCTGCAGCCATTCTTCAGTTTTTGAGTGCTACAGGTCACGATTGGGCATGGGTACGGACAGCACAGGAAATGTTATCTACAACATCTCCGACAGGTGTTGCCATGTATGCCTTGCTCATCATTCTCTTTACATTCTTCTATACATTTGTACAGATCAATCCAGAGAAAGCAGCAGAAAATTTGCAAAAGAGTGGAGCCTACATTCATGGTGTCCGTCCTGGTAAGGGAACTGAAGAATTCATGTCGAAACTTCTTCGTCGCCTTGCGACGGTCGGATCAATCTTCCTTGGTGTGATTTCAATCTTGCCGATTGTGGCAAAAGATGTCTTTGGACTTTCAGAAGCAGTTGCTTTTGGGGGAACTAGTCTTTTGATCATTATCTCAACAGGTATCGAAGGAATCAAACAACTTGAAGGTTACCTATTGAAACGTAAGTATGTTGGTTTCATGGACAAAACAGAATAAAAGCAAAATTACTTTTGCTTAGAGAGTGGAGTATGAAGGTCTATCTATCAGAGAGATTTTCGTCTCCCCTCTTCTATTTTGTTTTTAAATAGGGGTTGAAATAGATTTCTGCTTCTATTTAAATACAAAATAAGGAGATCCTATCATGAATCTTTTGATTATGGGCTTACCTGGAGCAGGTAAGGGAACGCAAGCAGCTAAAATTGTGGAGCAATTCCACGTGGCACACATTTCAACTGGAGATATGTTCCGTGCTGCTATAGCTAATCAAACTGAAATGGGTGTACTTGCCAAGTCGTACATTGACAAAGGTGAGTTGGTTCCAGATGAAGTTACAAATGGAATTGTTAAAGAACGCCTTTCACAGGACGACATCAAGGGAACAGGTTTCTTGTTGGATGGTTACCCACGTACGATTGAACAAGCGCACGCCTTGGACAAAACATTGGCTGAACTTGGTATCGAGCTGGAAGGTGTGATCAACATCGAAGTGAACCCAGACTGTCTCTTGGAACGTTTGAGTGGCCGCATCATCCACCGCGAAACAGGTGAAACCTTCCACAAAGTTTTCAACCCACCAGTTGACTACAAAGAAGAAGATTACTACCAACGTGAAGATGATAAACCTGAGACAGTTAAACGTCGTTTGGATGTGAATATTGCACAAGGTGAACCAATCATTGCTCACTATCGTGCTAAAGGTTTAGTTCATGATATCGAAGGAAATCAAGATATCAATGATGTGTTCAAAGACATCGAAAAAGTATTGACAAATTTGAAATAAAGCGTTTTTCGTACTTGCAAAAAATCGCGACAAATGTTATACTGAGATAGTCTGACTTATAATTGTTGCCTCTGTGTCTTGAGGCATCGAATCGAAATTTATGGAGGTGCTTTTGCGTGGCAAAAGACGATGTGATTGAAGTTGAAGGCAAAGTAGTCGATACAATGCCGAACGCAATGTTTACGGTTGAACTTGAAAATGGACATCAGATTTTAGCAACAGTTTCTGGTAAAATTCGTAAAAACTATATTCGTATTTTAGCGGGAGATCGTGTTACTGTCGAGATGAGTCCATATGACTTGACACGTGGACGTATCACTTACCGCTTTAAATAATCGAAAAACTTGGAGGGATAAGAAATGAAAGTAAGACCATCGGTCAAACCAATTTGCGAATACTGTAAAGTAATTCGTCGTAATGGTCGTGTTATGGTAATTTGCCCAGCAAATCCAAAACACAAACAACGTCAAGGATAAGATAGAAAGGAGAAAACATGGCTCGTATTGCTGGAGTTGACATTCCAAATGACAAACGCGTAGTAATCTCATTGACTTACGTTTATGGTATCGGACTTGCAACATCTAAGAAAATTTTGGCTGCTGCTGGAATCTCAGAAGATGTTCGTGTACGTGATCTTACATCTGATCAAGAAGATGCTATCCGTCGTGAAGTGGATGCAATCAAAGTTGAAGGTGACCTTCGTCGTGAAGTAAACTTGAACATCAAACGTTTGATGGAAATCGGTTCTTACCGTGGTATTCGTCACCGTCGTGGACTTCCTGTCCGTGGACAAAACACTAAAAACAACGCTCGCACTCGTAAAGGTAAAGCTGTTGCGATTGCTGGTAAGAAAAAATAATATAGGAGGTAAAAGTCTTGGCTAAACCAACACGTAAACGTCGTGTGAAAAAGAATATCGAATCTGGTATTGCTCATATTCACGCTACATTTAATAACACTATTGTTATGATTACTGATGTGCATGGTAATGCAATTGCTTGGTCATCAGCTGGTGCTCTTGGTTTCAAAGGTTCTCGTAAATCTACACCATTCGCTGCTCAAATGGCTTCAGAAGCTGCTGCTAAATCTGCACAAGAACACGGTCTTAAATCAGTTGAAGTTACTGTAAAAGGTCCAGGTTCTGGTCGTGAGTCAGCTATTCGTGCGCTTGCTGCCGCTGGTCTTGAAGTAACAGCAATTCGTGATGTGACTCCAGTGCCACACAATGGTGCTCGTCCTCCAAAACGTCGCCGTGTATAATCATCGCATTACACTGCTTTTCGTTTAAGAGGGAGTAACTAAATGATTGAGTTTGAAAAACCAAATATAACAAAAATTGATGAAAATAAAGATTATGGCAAGTTTGTAATCGAACCACTTGAACGTGGCTACGGTACAACTCTTGGTAACTCTCTTCGTCGTGTACTACTAGCTTCTCTACCAGGAGCAGCAGTGACATCTATCAATATTGAAGGTGTCTTGCATGAGTTCGACACAGTTCCAGGTGTTCGTGAAGACGTGATGCAAATCATTCTGAACATTAAAGGGATTGCAGTGAAATCATACGTTGAAGACGAAAAAATCATTGAACTTGACGTTGAAGGTCCTGCTGAAATTACAGCTGGAGACATTTTGACTGATAGTGATATTGAGATTGTAAATCCAGATCATTATCTCTTTACAATCGGTGAAGGTTCTTCCCTAAAAGCGACAATGACTGTTAACAGTGGTCGTGGATATGTACCTGCTGATGAAAACAAAAAAGATAATGCACCAGTTGGAACACTTGCTGTAGATTCTATTTATACACCAGTTACAAAAGTCAACTATCAAGTTGAACCTGCTCGTGTAGGTAGCAATGATGGATTTGACAAATTAACCCTTGAAATCTTGACTAATGGAACAATTATTCCAGAAGATGCTTTAGGGCTTTCAGCACGTATCTTGACAGAACATCTTGATTTGTTTACAAATCTTACTGAGATTGCTAAGTCAACTGAAGTGATGAAAGAAGCTGATACTGAATCTGACGATCGTATTTTGGATCGGACGATTGAGGAACTGGACTTGTCTGTGCGTTCATACAACTGTTTGAAACGTGCCGGTATCAATACTGTGCATGATTTGACAGAAAAATCTGAAGCAGAGATGATGAAAGTACGAAATCTTGGACGCAAGAGTTTGGAAGAAGTGAAATTCAAACTCATTGACTTGGGTCTTGGATTAAAAGATAAATAAAGGAGGAATACATGGCTTACCGTAAACTAGGACGCACTAGCTCACAACGTAAAGCAATGCTTCGCGATTTGACAACTGACCTTTTGATCAACGAATCAATCGTGACAACTGAAGCTCGTGCTAAAGAAATCCGTAAAACTGTTGAAAAAATGATTACTCTAGGTAAACGTGGTGATTTGCATGCACGTCGTCAAGCAGCTGCTTTCGTACGTAATGAAATCGCATCTGAAAACTATGATGAAGCAACTGATAAGTACACTTCTACTACAGCACTTCAAAAATTGTTCTCAGAAATCGCACCTCGTTATGCTGAACGTAACGGTGGATACACTCGTATCCTTAAAACTGAACCACGTCGTGGGGATGCTGCGCCAATGGCGATCATCGAATTAGTATAAAATCATCAATTTTGTTGAGTGTTATGATGATGGAGTCTTGTGCTCTTAGTCTAGCTCTGGTCTACCGCTGGGACTTCGGTCCTAGCGGGAACACTCATCATCATTTGATAGGGTAGACGCTTGTTTACGAAATTGTTTTTTGTTTAAGAACAACTTCGTAAGCAGGCGTTTTTTAGTATTTTCTACGGAAATATGCTATACTAAGGAAAAAGAAAATCAAAAACGTTCAGGTTTTCTAATAATCGTAGAAATGGGGTATAAGGATGAAGGCTATTATTACAGTGGTTGGCAAGGACAAGGCTGGTATTGTAGCGGGAGTGTCTACTAAGATTGCTGAGTTGGGTTTGAATATTGATGATATTTCTCAGACGGTGTTGGACGAATATTTTACCATGATGGCAGTCGTTTCTAGCGACGAAAAGCAGGATTTCACAACTCTTCGAAATGAGTTTGAAACTTTTGGTCAGAGCTTGAATGTTAAAATCAATATTCAAAGTGCAGCGATTTTTGATGCTATGTACAATATCTAGGAGGTCATCATGGATATTAGACAAGTTACTGAAACCATTGCCATGATTGAGGAGCAGAACTTCGATATCAGAACCATCACCATGGGGATTTCTCTTTTGGACTGTATTGATCCAGATATTGAACGTGCTGCTGATAAGATTTACCAAAAGATCACCACTAAAGCTGCAAATCTAGTGGCTGTAGGAGATGAAATTGCTACAGAACTAGGGATTCCTATTGTCAATAAACGAGTATCGGTGACTCCGATTTCCTTGATTGGAGCAGCGACTGATGCGACGGACTATGTCGTTTTGGCAAAGGCACTTGATAAGGCTGCCAAGGAGATTGGTGTTGACTTTATTGGAGGTTTTTCGGCCTTGGTACAAAAAGGCTACCAAAAAGGAGATGAAGTTCTCATCAATTCTATCCCACGCGCTCTAGCTGAGACGGACAAGGTCTGTTCGTCCGTCAATATCGGCTCAACCAAGTCAGGTATCAACATGACTGCAGTTGCAGATATGGGACGTATCATCAAGGAAACAGCAAATTTATCAGATATGGGAGCTGCCAAATTAGTCGTATTTGCTAACGCTGTTGAGGACAATCCTTTTATGGCGGGGGCCTTCCATGGTGTCGGTGAAGCAGATGTCATCATCAATGTTGGAGTTTCGGGTCCTGGTGTTGTCAAGCGTGCCTTGGAAAAAGTTCGTGGACGGAGCTTTGATGTAGTAGCTGAGACGGTTAAGAAAACAGCCTTTAAGCTCACTCGTATTGGTCAGCTAGTTGGTCAAATGGCAAGTGAACGGCTTGGAGTCGACTTTGGGATAGTAGACCTAAGCTTGGCGCCTACTCCTGCAGTTGGCGATTCTGTAGCTCGAGTACTGGAGGAAATGGGGCTAGAAACAGTTGGAACGCATGGGACGACTGCTGCCCTCGCTCTTTTGAATGACCAAGTTAAGAAGGGTGGAGTGATGGCTTGTAACCAAGTCGGTGGCTTGTCAGGTGCTTTTATCCCCGTTTCTGAAGATGAGGGGATGATTGCTGCAGTGCAAAATGGCTCTCTGAATTTAGAGAAACTAGAAGCTATGACGGCTATCTGTTCTGTTGGGCTGGATATGATTGCCATTCCGGAAGATACGCCTGCTGAAACCATTGCGGCTATGATTGCGGATGAGGCGGCAATCGGTGTTATTAATATGAAAACAACGGCTGTCCGTATTATTCCAAAGGGCAAAGAAGGCGATATGATTGAGTTTGGAGGTTTGCTAGGGACAGCTCCAGTTATGAAGGTCAACGGGGCTTCGTCTGTCGATTTCATCTCTCGCGGTGGGCAAATCCCAGCTCCAATCCATAGTTTTAAAAATTAATAAAAAAGGAGAGGATTTAAGATGAGTTTAAGGATGACTGTGTATACTATAATCATTAAATAAAGACCTCCTAACTTTATTTAATAGGAATCCTAAACTTTTTCATAATAATCTCCTAGGGAAGCTACCATGAGGGTAGCTTTTCTTTTGGATAATTTACAAATGTTGGCTTTGCTTTTGAAAGCCGAATATTTCTTTGATCCATGATATAATAGAAGAAAATGGAGGATAGAAAATGTCTAAAGTAAGATTGTACTTGGTCCGTCATGGGAAAACGATGTTTAACACCATTGGACGTGCTCAAGGATGGAGTGATACGCCTCTAACCGCAGAAGGTGAGTTGGGAATCCATGAACTAGGAATTGGCTTGAGAGAGTCTGGTTTACAATTTGACCGCGCTTATTCCAGCGATTCAGGGCGGACTATTCAAACCATGGGAATTATCCTAGAAGAACTGGGCTTACAGGGGAAAATCCCTTACCGCATGGACAAGCGGATCAGAGAGTGGTGCTTTGGTAGTTTTGATGGGGCCTATGATGGGGATCTCTTTATGGGGGTTATTCCTCGTGTTTTCAAGGTGGATCATGTTCATCAGTTATCCTATGCTGAGCTGGCAGAAGGCTTGGTAGAGGTTGATACTGCTGGTTGGGCAGAAGGTTGGGAAAAACTCAGTGGTCGAATCAAGGAAGGCTTTGAAGCGATTGCCAAAGAAATGGAAGAACAAGGTGGGGGCAATGCTCTCGTCGTCAGCCATGGAATGACCATTGGTACCATTGTTTATCTGATTAATGGCATGCATCCGCATGGTCTCGATAATGGTAGTGTGACGATTCTTGAATACGAGAACGGTCAGTTTACAGTCGATGTCGTTGGTGACCGTAGCTATCGGGAACTGGGACGTGAGAAGATGGAAGAAAATAAGCATTGATAAAGGATAGCTCCGTATAGGAGCTATCTTTTATTCTGCTTAGCAAGATTGTTTTCGGTGCCAATCTTTCTTGACAATGAAGGGAAAAGATTCTTTCTCGACTTTCAAATTCCCCCAAAAATGGTATAATAGTAACATCATAAAATTGGAGAAATAGCATGAGTTTTTACAATCATAAAGAAATTGAGCCTAAGTGGCAGGGCTACTGGGCTCAACATCATACATTTAAGACAGGAACAGACGCATCAAAACCGAAGTTTTATGCTCTCGATATGTTCCCATATCCATCAGGAGCTGGATTGCACGTAGGACACCCAGAAGGTTATACAGCAACGGATATCCTCAGCCGTTACAAACGTGCGCAAGGATACAACGTCCTTCACCCAATGGGATGGGATGCCTTTGGTTTGCCAGCTGAGCAGTACGCTATGGACACAGGAAATGACCCGGCAGAATTTACGGCGGAGAACATTGCCAACTTCAAACGCCAAATCAATGCGCTTGGATTTTCTTACGACTGGGATCGTGAAGTCAACACAACAGATCCAAACTACTACAAGTGGACGCAATGGATTTTCACCAAGCTTTACGAAAAAGGCTTGGCCTATGAAGCGGAAGTGCCAGTAAACTGGGTTGAGGAATTGGGAACAGCCATCGCCAACGAAGAAGTCCTTCCTGACGGAACTTCTGAGCGTGGAGGTTATCCAGTTGTCCGCAAACCAATGCGCCAATGGATGCTCAAGATCACTGCCTATGCAGAGCGCTTGCTCAACGACTTGGATGACCTTGACTGGCCAGAGTCTATCAAGGATATGCAACGCAACTGGATTGGGAAATCAACTGGTGCTAATGTGACTTTCAAAGTAAAAGGAACAGACAAGGAATTCACCGTCTTTACTACTCGTCCTGATACTCTTTTTGGTGCGACTTTCACTGTTTTGGCACCTGAGCATGATTTGGTAGATGCTATCGTCAGCCCAGAACAAGCCGAAGCAGTTGCAGACTACAAACACCAAGCTAGCCTCAAGTCTGACTTAGCTCGTACTGACCTTGCCAAAGAAAAAACTGGTGTTTGGACAGGTGCCTATGCCATCAACCCTGTCAATGGCAAAGAAATCCCAATCTGGATTGCGGACTATGTTCTTGCTAGTTATGGAACAGGTGCTGTCATGGCTGTGCCTGCCCATGACCAACGTGACTGGGAATTTGCCAAACAATTTGGCCTTCCAATCGTAGAAGTGCTAGAAGGTGGAAATGTAGCAGAAGCTGCCTACACAGAAGATGGACTTCACGTTAACTCAGATTTCCTAGATGGATTGAACAAAGAAGACGCGATTGCCAAGATTGTCGCTTGGTTGGAAGAAAAAGAATGTGGTCAAGAGAAGGTGACTTACCGTCTCCGAGACTGGCTCTTTAGCCGTCAACGTTACTGGGGTGAACCAATTCCAATCATTCATTGGGAAGATGGAACTTCAACAGCCGTTCCTGAAAGTGAATTGCCACTTGTCTTGCCAGTAACCAAGGACATCCGTCCTTCAGGTACAGGGGAGAGTCCATTGGCTAACTTGACAGACTGGCTTGAAGTGACTCGTGAAGATGGCGTCAAGGGTCGTCGTGAAACCAACACCATGCCACAATGGGCCGGTTCAAGCTGGTACTACCTCCGTTATATTGATCCACATAACACTGAGAAATTGGCTGATGAGGAGCTCCTCAAACAATGGTTGCCAGTAGATATTTACGTGGGTGGTGCAGAGCATGCTGTCCTTCACTTGCTTTATGCTCGTTTCTGGCACAAATTCCTCTATGACCTTGGTGTTGTTCCGACTAAGGAACCATTCCAAAAACTCTTTAACCAAGGGATGATCTTGGGGACAAGTTACCGTGACCACCGTGGCGCTCTTGTGGCGACTGACAAGGTTGAAAAACGTGACGGTTCCTTCTTCCATGTGGAAACAGGGGAAGAGTTGGAGCAAGCACCAGCCAAGATGTCTAAATCCCTCAAGAACGTGGTCAACCCAGACGATGTGGTGGAACAATACGGTGCCGATACTCTTCGTGTCTATGAAATGTTCATGGGACCACTCGATGCTTCTATCGCTTGGTCAGAAGAAGGTCTGGAAGGAAGCCGTAAATTCCTTGACCGTGTTTACCGTTTGATGACAACCAAAGAAATCGTTGCGGAAAATAATGGCGCTCTTGACAAGGTTTATAATGAAACCGTTAAAGCTGTTACTGAGCAAATCGAGTCGATGAAGTTCAACACAGACATTGCCCAACTCATGGTCTTTGTCAACGCGGCTAACAAGGAAGACAAACTCTATGTGGATTATGCCAAAGGATTTATCCAATTGCTTGCCCCAGTTGCGCCACACTTGGCAGAAGAGCTCTGGCAAACAGTCGCAGCAACAGGTGAGTCCATCTCTTACGTGGCTTGGCCAACTTGGGACGAAAGCAAATTGGTTGAAGACGAAATTGAAATCGTCGTCCAAATCAAAGGAAAAGTTCGTGCCAAACTCATGGTTGCGAAAGACCTATCACGCGAAGAATTGCAAGAAATTGCTCTGGCTGACGAAAAAGTCAAAGCGGAGATTGATGGTAAGGAAATCGTGAAGGTGATTAGTGTACCAAATAAATTGGTTAATATTGTTGTGAAATAACGAGTTTATTAGCCCTATCTGCCACCTTCAATAGTCCACTGGACTATTGAAGCCAACCAAACTTGTTAATATCGTTATTAATAAGAAATGAATCCTCCAGAGCTGAACTCTGGAGGATTTTTTGAATTTTTTCATGAAAGTATGATATACTATGTGCAATTATAAAGTTTGAAAAGTGAATCAAGGAGAAAACAATGCCAGTAAATGAATATGGTCAGATAATTGGTGAGTCAATGGAAGGTTATACTCCAGGAGAATTGCCTTCCATTGATTTCTTAGAAGGGCGCTACGCTCGGATAGAGGCTCTTTCAGTGGAAAAGCATGCGGAGGATTTATTAGCTGTTTATGGTCCAGATACTCCTCGGGAGATGTGGACCTACCTCTTTCAGGAACCAGTGGCAGATTTGGAGGAACTGGTTACCGTCTTAAATCAGATGTTGGCTCGTAAGGACCGTTTTTACTATGCGATTATAGACAAGGCAACTGGTAAGGCTTTGGGGACTTTTTCTCTCATGCGTATTGACCAGAATAACCGAGTAATAGAAGTGGGAGCTGTCACTTTTTCTACAGAACTCAGGGGAACACGTATAGGGACAGAGGCTCAATATCTCCTAGCTCGCTATGTTTTTGAGGAGCTTAACTATCGTCGCTATGAGTGGAAATGCGATGCTCTAAATCTGCCATCAAGACGAGCTGCGGAACGTTTGGGCTTTGTCTATGAAGGAACCTTCCGCCAGGCAGTCGTTTATAAGGGGCGTACGAGGGATACGGATTGGCTGTCTATGATTGATAAGGACTGGCCCCAAGTCAAAACCCGTTTGGAAGCATGGCTGGCTCCTGAAAATTTTGATAAAAATGGACGGCAGTACAAGAGCTTAAGAGAATTCTGAGAGGTATTGAGATGATAACTATTAGAAAGCAAGAAATTGTCAAGGTAGAAGATGTTTTGCATCTCTATCAGGCAGTAGGTTGGACAAACTATACACATCAACCCCAGATGCTGGAGAAGTCCTTGTCTCACTCATTAGCGATTTACCTGGCACTTGATGGTGAGGCAATAGTTGGCTTGGTTCGTTTGGTCGGAGATGGTTTTTCATCGGTTTTTGTCCAGGATTTGATTGTTTTGCCGAGCTATCAGCGCCAAGGAATTGGTAGAGACTTGATGAAAGAGGCTTTAGGGGATTTCAAAGATGCCTATCAAGTTCAACTAGTGACAGACCAAACAGAGAAAACCTTGGGATTCTATCGTTCTCTGGGATTTGAAACCCTATCTACTTATGATTGCACAGGAATGATTTGGGTGGATCGAAAAAGATAAAAAATTATTTTTTATTAAGTAAAGTTTAAGTCTCCTCGTGTATTATATAGTTATTAGATAAAGACCTCCTAATACTTTTCGAAAATCTCACCAGCCTTCGTTAGAGTCAACTTAGCTAACTATAGTTATGCTTGCGTCTATCTGCCTAGTCTGATTTCGATTTTCATTGAGTACCCTTTATTTAATAAAATCCCAAACTTTTCTTTTTCATCATAATCTCCTAAAGAAGCCACCCAATCAGGTGGCTTTTTTGTTGTTTGAGAAAGGATATTCCATCTGGAAAAAATTTAAAAAAAATGATAAATCAGAGAAAAAGTTAAGTTAGCTTTAAGATTCATCTTGTATACTATAATCATTAAATAAAGACCTCCTAACTTTATTTAATGAAATCCTAAACTTTTCTTTTTCATAATAATCTCCCTAAAGAAGTCACCCAATCAGGTGGCTTTTTTGTTTGTAGGCTGGATTTTTGCTATAATAGGAGCATGAGTAGAATTTTAGATAATGAAATCATGGGTGATGAGGAGTTGGTAGAACGTACCCTACGTCCCCAATATTTACGTGAATATATTGGGCAGGATAAGGTCAAGGATCAGCTACAAATCTTTATAGAAGCTGCCAAAATGCGGGATGAAGCACTGGATCATGTACTCTTATTTGGTCCTCCAGGTTTGGGGAAAACGACCATGGCCTTTGTTATTGCCAACGAACTGGGAGTCAATCTCAAGCAGACCTCTGGGCCTGTCATTGAAAAAGCGGGTGACTTGGTAGCTATTTTGAATGATTTGGAGCCTGGAGATGTTCTCTTTATTGACGAGATTCATCGCCTGCCCATGTCGGTGGAAGAGGTGCTTTACAGTGCCATGGAGGACTTCTACATTGACATTATGATTGGGGCTGGAGAAGGCAGTCGCAGTGTTCATTTGGACTTGCCACCTTTTACCTTGATTGGTGCGACGACAAGGGCGGGGATGCTTTCAAATCCTCTACGGGCACGTTTTGGGATTACAGGTCATATGGAATACTATGCCCATGCTGACTTGACAGAAATTGTCGAACGAACGGCAGATATTTTTGAGATGGAAATCACTCATGAGGCGGCTTCAGAGTTGGCTCTACGTAGTCGAGGAACTCCTCGTATCGCCAATCGTCTCCTTAAGCGCGTGCGCGACTTTGCACAGATAATGGGGAATGGCTTAATTGATGATGTCATTACCGATAGGGCATTAACCATGCTAGATGTTGACCATGAAGGATTGGACTATGTGGATCAAAAAATCCTTCATACAATGATTGAGATGTACGGTGGTGGTCCAGTTGGGCTGGGAACCCTTTCGGTTAATATTGCCGAGGAGCGTGAGACGGTCGAAGATATGTACGAACCTTACCTCATCCAGAAAGGTTTCATCATGCGAACTCGTTCTGGACGGGTCGCGACAGCCAAGGCTTATGAACATTTGGGGTATGAATACAGTGAAAAATGAGCAAGAAATCCTAGAGGTTTTTAGAAAAAATCCAGATATGATGACCATTCTGACTATCATTCGAGACCTTGGTCTGAAAGACTCTTGGTTGGCGGCAGGTTCTGTCAGGAATTTCATCTGGAATCTATTGTCAGACAAATCCCCTTTTGATAGTGAGACGGATGTGGATGTGATTTTCTTTGATCCAGATGTTTCTTATGAGGAAACAGTATCCCTAGAGAAAAAGCTGAGAGAGGATTTCCCCCAGTATCAGTGGGAGTTGAAAAATCAGGTCTATATGCATCAGCACAGTCCCCACACTGCGCCCTACATGAGTTCTCGTGATGCCATGAGTAAATATCCGGAACGCTGTACGGCGGTAGGTCTTCGCTTGTATGCTGATGCAACTTTAGAGCTCTTCGCGCCTTATGGTTTAGAGGATATTTTGAACTTTCAAGTTCACCCGACTCCTCACTTCTTAGAAAATGAAGACCGAATGAAGCTCTATCAAGAACGCTTGTCCAAGAAAAATTGGCAAGAAAAATGGGAAAATCTGACTTTCTCAAAAAACTTAAGAAAAATTTAAGTTAGGGGCGGTATACTAAGTCCATAAGTTAAGAGGAACTTAACTTAAACTCCTAAAACTTTTTCATAATAATCTCCCTATAAAATAAAGTCGCCCAATCAGGCGGCTTATTTTTTGTTACTTATAAGTAATGATAGTAACTTAGCAATAGAAGAAAATAGGGAAGTATGGTATAATAAAACGATAGATTTTTGAATAGGAATAAGATCATGTTTGGATTTTTTAAGAAAGATAAAGCTGTAGAAGTTGAGGTTCCAAGACAGGTTCCTAATCATATTGGCATCATCATGGATGGGAATGGCCGCTGGGCTAAAAAACGGATGCAACCACGGGTTTTCGGACACAAGGCAGGGATGGAATCCCTTCAAAAGGTGACCAAGGCAGCCAACAAACTGGGCGTTAAGGTTATTACGGTCTATGCTTTTTCTACGGAAAATTGGACTCGTCCAGATCAGGAAGTTAAGTTTATCATGAACTTGCCAGTCGAGTTTTATGATAACTATGTTCCTGAATTGCATGCAAATAATGTTAAAATTCAAATGATTGGGGAGACGGACCGTTTGCCTAGGCCGACTTTTGAAGCTTTGACAAGAGCAGAGGAATTGACTAAGAATAATACGGGTTTGATTCTTAATTTTGCCCTTAACTATGGTGGACGTGCTGAGATTACACAGGCGCTTAAGCTGATTTCTCAGGATGTTTTAGATGCGAAAATCAATCCAGGTGATATCACAGAGGAATTGATTGGCAACTATCTCTTCACCCAACATTTGCCTAAGGATGTGCGAGATCCAGATTTGATTATTCGTACCAGTGGAGAATTACGCTTGAGCAATTTCCTTCCATGGCAGGGGGCGTATAGTGAGCTCTATTTTACGGATACCTTGTGGCCTGATTTTGACGAAGAAGCTTTACAGGAAGCAATTCTTGCCTATAATCGTCGTCATCGCCGATTTGGAGGAGTTTAGGAGAAAATATGACCAAGGATTTACAAGAGAGAACACTATTTGCTGGACTGGCTCTGGTTATTTTCCTTCCCGTCTTGTTTGTTGGCGGGCTCCTGTTGCAGATAGGGATTGGCTTGTTAGCAATGCTAGGCGTCCATGAGCTCCTACACATGAAGGGACTAAAGACTATGACCATTGAGGGCACCTTGACCCTCCTTGCAACCTTTGCCCTCACAATCCCCTTAGAAAATTACCTAACTTTTTTGCCAGTTGATGGAAATGTGGTTGTCTACAGCGTTTTAATTACAATTATGTTAGGGACGACCGTTTTCAGTAAAAGCTATACGATTGAAGATGCTGCCTTTCCGATTGCTGTGAGTTTTTATGTTGGTTTTGGCTTTAATGCCTTACTAGATGCTCGTATAGCTGGATTTGATAAGGTTCTTCTGGCTCTCTTTATCGTTTGGGCGACAGATAGTGCGGCTTATTTGACGGGGGTGAATTTTGGTAAGCATAAGTTAGCACCGAGAGTTTCTCCTAATAAGAGTATTGAGGGCTTTGTTGGGGGTATTCTAGGTGCGGTACTGATAACAGTACTCTTCATGCTAGTGGACAGCACTGTTGCTCTCCCTTATGGGATTTATAGAATGAGCCTCTTTGCTGCCTTCTTCAGTGTAGCAGGCCAGTTTGGTGACTTGATTGAGAGTGCCATGAAACGCCATTTTGGTGTCAAGGATTCTGGAAAATTTATCCCTGGACATGGCGGTGTGTTGGATCGCTTTGACAGCATGTTGATCGTGTTTCCAATGATGCACTTATTTGGCCTGTTTTAAAGAAAGGAAGATTGAATGATTGGATTGCTAACCTTTATCCTAGTTTTTGGGATTATAGTGGTGGTGCATGAGTTTGGACATTTTTACTTTGCCAAGAAATCAGGCATTCTAGTTCGTGAATTTGCCATTGGTATGGGGCCCAAGATTTTTTCCCATATCGGTAAGGATGGCACTGCTTATACCATTCGGCTCCTTCCTCTAGGAGGCTATGTTCGTATGGCAGGCTGGGGTGATGATGCAACAGAAATCAAGACAGGAACTCCAGTCAGTTTAACACTTGCCGACGATGGTAAGGTCAAACGGATTAACCTCTCAGGAAAGAAGTTGGATCAAACGGCCCTTCCTATGCAGGTAACCCAGTTTGACTTTGAAGACAAGCTCTTCATTAAAGGCTTGGTCTTGGAAGAAGAAAAGACTTTTGCAGTGGATCATGATGCGACGGTTGTTGAAGAAGACGGAACCGAAGTACGCATCGCTCCTCTGGATGTACAGTATCAAAATGCTTCTATCTGGGGTAAGCTCATCACCAACTTTGCAGGTCCTATGAATAACTTTATCTTAGGTGTTGTTGTTTTTTGGATCCTGATCTTTTTGCAAGGCGGTGTTAGAGATACTCAAACCAATCTCTTTCATGTCATGCCAGAGGGAGCTTTGGCTAAGGTAGGTGTGGCTGAGACAGCTCAAATCACCAAGGTCGGCTCGCATGAGGTTAAGAATTGGCAAGACTTGACCCAGGCTGTGGAAGCTGATACCAAGGATAAGACTGCTCCGACCTTAGATGTTACCATTTCTGAAAATGGTAGCGAAAAGCAAGTCACTGTTACTCCAGAAGAAAATCAAGGGCGTTACATTCTCGGGGTTCAACCGGGAGTCAAGTCAGACTTTCTATCCATGTTTGTTGGTGGATTTACAACTGCTGCTGACTCAGGGCTCCGTATCCTTTCGGCTCTGAAAAACTTGATTTTCCATCCAGATTTGAATAAACTTGGTGGTCCTGTTGCCATTTTTAAGGCGAGTAGCGATGCTGCTAAAAATGGAATTGAGAATGTCCTCTACTTCCTAGCCATGATTTCCATCAATATTGGAATTTTTAACTTGATTCCTATCCCGGCTTTGGATGGTGGAAAGATTGTGCTCAATATCCTAGAGGCTGTCCGCCGTAAACCCCTTAAACAAGAAATTGAAACCTATGTCACCATGGCTGGTGTAGTTATCATGGTTGTCTTGATGCTAGCTGTGACCTGGAATGACATTATGCGACTCTTCTTTTAGATAATCGAGGAATATTATGAAACAAAGTAAAATGCTAATCCCTACGCTTCGCGAAATGCCAAGCGATGCTCAAGTTATCAGCCACGCACTTATGTTGCGTGCTGGCTATGTTCGTCAAGTTTCTGCCGGTGTTTATTCTTACCTACCACTTGCTAACCGTGTGATTGAAAAGGCTAAGAACATCATGCGCCAAGAGTTTGATAAGATTGGTGCGGTGGAGATGTTGGCTCCTGCCCTTCTCAGTGCCGATCTTTGGCGTGAATCAGGTCGTTATGAAACCTATGGTGAAGACCTTTATAAACTGAAAAACCGTGAAAAGTCGGACTTTATCCTAGGTCCAACACACGAAGAAACCTTCACAGCCATTGTTCGTGACTCTGTCAAGTCTTACAAGCAATTGCCACTTAACCTTTACCAAATCCAGCCCAAGTACCGTGATGAAAAACGTCCACGTAACGGACTTCTCCGTACGCGTGAATTTATCATGAAAGACGGCTATAGTTTCCATGCTAATTACGATAGTTTGGATGTGACTTATGACGAGTACAAGGCGGCCTACGAACGAATTTTCACTCGTAGTGGTTTGGATTTCAAGGCTATCATCGGTGACGGTGGTGCCATGGGTGGTAAGGATAGCCAAGAATTTATGGCCATCACTCCTGCTCGTACAGACCTTGACCGCTGGGTTGTCTTGGACGAGTCAGTTGCCTCATTTGATGAAATTCCTGCAGAAGTACAAGAAGAAATCAAGGTAGAATTGCTTAAATGGATGGTTTCTGGTGAAGACACCATTGCCTACTCAAGTGAGTCTAGCTATGCAGCTAACTTGGAAATGGCAACAAACGAGTACAAACCAAGCAACCGTGTTGTTACCGAAGAAGAAGTGACTCGCGTCGAAACTCCAGGTGTTAAATCCATCGATGAAGTGGCAGCCTTTCTTAACGTGCCAGAAGAGCAAACGATTAAAACCCTCTTCTACATGGCAGATGGTGAGCTTGTTGCAGCCCTTCTAGTTGGAAATGACCAACTCAACGAAGTCAAGTTGAAGAACCATTTGGGAGCAGATTTCTTTGATGTGGCTAGCGAGGAAGAAGTCGCAAGTGCCGTCCCAGCAGGCTTTGGTTCGCTTGGCCCAGTTGCTTTACCAGAAAATGTCAAAATCATTGCAGACCGTAAGGTACAAGATGTTCGCAATGCTATTGCCGGAGCCAACGAAGATGGCTACCACTTGACAGGTGTGAACCCAGGCCGTGACTTTACTGCAGAATATGTAGATATCCGCGAAGTTCGTGAGGGTGAAATTTCACCAGACGGACAAGGTGTTCTTAACTTTGCGCGTGGTATCGAGATCGGTCATATTTTCAAACTCGGAACTCGCTACTCAGCAAGCATGGGTGCAGATGTTTTGGATGAAAATGGTCGTGCTGTGCCAATCATCATGGGTTGTTACGGTATCGGTGTTAGTCGTCTCCTCTCAGCTGTTATAGAGCAACACGCTCGCCTCTTTGTTAACAAAACGCCAAAAGGTGAATACCGTTACGCTTGGGGAGTTAACTTCCCTAAAGAATTGGCACCATTTGATGTGCACTTGATTACTGTCAATGTCAAGGACGAAGAAGCGCAAGCCTTGACAGAAAAACTGGAATCCAACTTGATGGAAGCTGGTTACGAAGTCTTGACAGATGACCGTAACGAACGTGTCGGAGTGAAGTTTAGTGATAGCGATTTGATTGGTCTTCCAATCCGTATCACTGTTGGGAAAAAAGCAGCCGATGGCATCGTAGAAGTTAAGATTAAGGCGACTGGTGACACCATCGAAGTTCATGCAGACAACTTGCTTGAAACGCTTGAAATCCTCGGAAAGAAATAAAACTATAATCAGAAGAAAAACAAGGCAAAAATGTAACTAGTTTTTACCTTGTTTTTTCTATATAATGGGGAAAATGAGTAAATGAAGAGGTAAAGCTATGCTAAAATTTCCAAAGGATTTTGTCTGGGGTTCCTCCACCTCTGGACCACAGACAGAAGGACGAGTGCCAGGTGATGGCAAGGGAGACAATCTCTGGGATTATTGGTATCAGGTGGAACCCAATCGCTACTACAATGGGATTGGACCTGACAAAACATCGACTTTCTATGAAAACTGGGAAAAGGATATTGAGCTTTTAGTAGAGACTGGTCATACAGCCTTCCGAACTTCTATCCAGTGGTCTCGCATTTTCCCACAAGGCCGTGGAGAAGTCAATCCTCAAGGTGTGGCTTTCTACCGTCAGTTATTTGAAGCGATTAAGGCCAAGGGCATTTGTCTCTTAGTCAATCTCTATCATTTTGACCTGCCTTTTGCCCTGCAAGAAGATGGGGATGGTTGGGAAAATAAGGCGACTGTCTCAGCCTATGAAGACTATGCTCGTTTTTGTTTTGAGACTTACGGTGACTTGGTGGACCAATGGATTACCTTTAATGAGCCCATTGTTCCTGTAGAGTTTGGTTATTTTTATGATGCCCATTATCCTCATAAGGTAGATGCCAAAGCAGCGGTTCAGGTAGCTTATAACACTCAACTGGCTAGTAGTCTTGCGGTGAGGGCTTGTCATGAGGTCCTGCCTGATTCCAAGATTGGGATTGTCCTCAACTTGACACCAGCATACCCACGTAGCCAACATCCTGCGGATATCAAGGCTGCGCGCATTGCGGATCTCTTCCAAGCCCAATCTTTCCTAGATCCGTCTGTCTTGGGGGCTTATCCACAGGAGTTGGTAGAAATCTTGTCTGAGTATGATTTGCTGCCAGATTCTACAGCTGAAGAGTTGGACCTTATTCGGGAGCATACTGTGGACTTTCTTGGAGTCAACTATTACCAACCCTTGCGCGTTATGGCGCCGCGTTTTGCTAAACATCCAGACAGCCCCCTCTTGCCAGAACATTTCTATGAGCCTTATATCATGCCGGGCCGTAAAATCAATCCTCACCGCGGTTGGGAAATCTACGAGCAGGGGATTTATGATATCGCTCAAAATATCAAGGAAAATTATGGTAATATTGAGTGGATGCTGACAGAGAATGGCATGGGTGTTGAAGGTGAAGAAAAATTCCGTCAAGATGGGATGATTCAGGATGACTATCGTATTGACTTTGTCAAAGGGCATCTGCGTGAACTACATCGTGCTATCGAAGACGGTGCTAACTGTAAGGGCTACTTGATTTGGACCTTTATTGACTGCTGGTCATGGCTCAACAGTTATAAAAACCGCTATGGTTTGGTTGAATTAGACTTGGAAACACAAGAACGCCGTCTGAAGAAATCAGGGCACTGGTTCAAGGAACTCAGCGACCATAATGGATTTTAAGAATAAAAAGAGTGAGATGGCGTTCATCTCACTTTTTATTACAATATCATCACCAAGGTCCCAATCGTAATCAGGATACAGCCAATAATTGTTTTAAACGTCAGGACATCCTGTAGGAAGAAAAAGGCTAGAACGAGGGTAATGACGAGACTGAATTTATCGACAGCAGATACCTCAGTCGCATTGCCCATCTGTAGTGCCTTGTAGTAGCAGAGCCAGGAGGCGCCAGTGGCTAAGCCTGATAAGATGAGAAAGAGCCAACTTTTTCTACTGATGTTGACAATTTCGGTCTGACTATTGGTCAAGAAAACCATGGCCCAGGCCATAAGAATGACGACGACTGTACGAATAGCGGTTGCTAGATTGGATGGAACACCCTCAATCCCAATCTTGGCTAAAATTGACGTTAGGGCTGCAAAGACAGCTGATAAAAGTGCGAAGAAAAACCACATGGCAAATACCTCCTCTTTTTATTATAAGTAATTGATGCTGACTTGTCAGGTATCAAGTGAAATTCTGATAAAATGCCAGATAAAAAACTATACCAATTTTTCTTCTTGACAAGTGAGAAAAACAAGTATATACTGTTTTTGCTGATTCTGTAAAAGGGAAATCAGACTATACCAATTTAAGGGGAAAGCACAGCAGGTCTGTGTCGTATATACTATGTGTGGAATTGTTGGTGTTGTTGGAAACACAAATGCAACTGATATTTTGATTCAAGGGCTTGAAAAGCTCGAATACCGTGGCTATGATTCTGCGGGAATTTTTGTCCTAGGTGGTGCTGAAAATCACCTGGTTAAGGCGGTCGGTCGTATCGCAGAATTATCTGCAAAGACAGCTGGTGTTGAGGGTACAACTGGTATCGGACATACGCGTTGGGCGACTCACGGAAAACCAACGGAGGACAATGCTCACCCACACCGCTCTGAGACTGGACGTTTTGTCTTGGTGCACAATGGGGTGATTGAGAACTACCTTGAAATCAAGGAAGAATACCTTGCAGGTCACCACTTCAAGGGGCAAACAGATACAGAAATCGCTGTTCACTTGATTGGAAAATTTGCCGAAGAAGACGGTCTCTCAGTTCTTGAAGCCTTCAAAAAAGCTCTTCACATCATCCGTGGGTCTTATGCCTTTGCCTTGGTTGATTCACAAGATCCTGAAGTCATCTACGTGGCTAAGAATAAATCACCACTTTTGATTGGTCTTGGAGATGGCTATAACATGGTCTGCTCAGATGCCATGGCTATGATTCGTGAAACCAACCAATACATGGAAATCCATGACCAAGAGTTGGTAATCGTCAAGGCTAATAGCGTTGAAGTGCAAGACTATGATGGCAATCGCCGTGAGCGTGCTAGCTATACTGCTGAGCTTGACTTGTCTGATATCGGTAAGGGAACTTATCCTTACTACATGCTCAAGGAAATCGATGAGCAACCGACAGTTATGCGTAAGTTGATCCAAGCTTACACAGATGAGGCTGGTCAAGTAGTCGTAGACCCGTCTATCATCAAGGCTGTTCAAGAGGCAGACCGTATCTACATCCTTGCAGCTGGGACATCTTACCACGCAGGATTTGCTTCTAAAAAGATGCTAGAAGAATTGACAGATACACCAGTTGAACTTGGTATCTCATCTGAGTGGGGCTATGGGATGCCACTTCTCAGCAAGAAACCACTCTTTATCTTTATCAGCCAGTCTGGTGAAACAGCTGACAGCCGTCAAGTTTTGGTTAAAGCTAATGAAATGGGCATTCCAAGCTTGACAGTGACAAACGTGCCAGGTTCAACTCTTTCTCGTGAAGCCAACCATACTATGCTTCTTCACGCGGGTCCTGAAATTGCCGTGGCATCAACCAAGGCCTACACAGCACAAATCGCAGCTCTTGCCTTCCTTGCAAAAGCTGTCGGAGAAGCAAATGGCAATGCCAAAGCCCAAGCCTTTGACCTGGTTCATGAGTTGTCAATCGTAGCTCAGTCTATCGAATCAACTCTTTCTGAGAAAGAAACCATTGATGCCAAGGTTCGAGAGCTTCTTGAAACAACTCGTAATGCTTTTTACATTGGACGTGGTCAAGATTACTACGTAGCTATGGAAGCAAGTCTCAAACTCAAAGAGATTTCTTATATTCAGTGTGAAGGCTTTGCGGCAGGAGAGCTCAAGCACGGAACCATTGCCTTGATTGAAGAGGGAACTCCTGTTTTGGCCCTCTTGTCAGATCCAGTCCTTGCCAACCATACTCGTGGAAATATCCAAGAGGTTGCAGCACGTGGTGCTAAGGTTCTCACTATCGCAGAAGAAAATGTTGCTAAAGAGACAGACGATATCGTCCTTACGACCGTTCACCCTTACCTCTCACCAATCTCAATGGTCGTACCAACGCAATTGGTCGCTTACTTTGCAACACTTCACCGTGGCCTTGATGTGGACAAACCACGTAACCTTGCTAAGTCAGTAACAGTAGAATAAACAAAGAAAGTCTAGTTGATCTAGGCTTTTTTGCTCTGTCTTGGTATCCTTGGGTAAGGAGGCACTGTATTAATGACTAAGTTATTTATCCTGAAAACAAATCAAGTATTATTGCTATGCTAGTCTGGATCAGTCCCAAACTCAGAGGGAATCAGAACAGAGAGAACGATTTTTGATATTTAGAATAAGTCCAACCTAATATTTCCACCAAAATGTGGTTTTTCAAGAGCTATCTGTGCTAATTGATTGAGTGTTTGCTTACTATTTTCTTGATTATAGAATTTAAGTCCTTTGATGATAACTCCATCAATTTCATCTTCAAAAATCAAATCTTCTTGATGGTCGTTGATATATGAAAGAAGTTCCTCCTTCCATCTATCTTTTTCTGCTATTTGTTCACCTTTGGGTTCAATGAAGATTTGAAGATAGTAATCCTTATTTTGAAGAAGTAGGATAAAGTCTGGTTGAAATCCTGAAAAATTGATTTCCCGTGGATTCTCTTCAAATTGATGCAATTTCAATCGTTCAACTTTATCTGTCCCCTTTAGCATGTTTTCACCCATTCGAATGAGGAAAACATCTCCATATTGTTCTCTTAGTTCATCAATATGATTGGCAATAGCATTAACTAGATTTTCTTCATTCCTATTAATTATAGCTGATTGGTAAGCAAAAAAGTCAAATTTTTCAAAACTAATATTAGCTACTTTTTGTTCGATGAAGGAGCCACTCTGCTTAGCTGTATCATAATTAGGTATTCGTTTGCGATAATCAACGAGATATTCTGTAATTGGATATCCGATAAAGCGGTTCGTACCTCTTGCTTTGCGATAACCTGCCTTTATTTGGGCGGCTAGTAGGTTAAAAAAGTTATCAACAATTTTCAGCTTTTCCATAGCGGAAAAATCTTCTACAATGGTTTCTTTTTCTGTTGTGACAGAGAGTGTAAGATTTTGCAAATCTAGCCAATTTTCACCCCAAAAGTCTTCCATAGACTTGAGATTTGGAAGATATCTTTTCAGATTTTCAAATCGGAAAAAGTTAGAACGGCTAATTGATTTTTTAAAATAACGAATATCAATTCCTCTTAATTGGGACGTTTTTAACTCTATTGCTCCAGCTGAAAGGTAAGTTGTCTCATAGGTGGATTTAAAATAGGTCACATTGGCTAGCTTAGAAATTTCAATACCATATGCACGTAAATTCACATAGTGACTGTCAGGAATTTCCTCAGTCTCATTATAGTAAAGTTTACCTGCTTTAAAGATTTGGGTTTTCTTGAAAGAGGGTTTCAGTTTGATTTCAATTGGAGGATTTTTTTCATCAGTCCCAGTCGCAAGATTCATCTTGTCAAGTGATGCCATCAAATTCTTAATGTATTGTGGCTCATTAAGGGTATGGTAGTGTAGTGTTTCCAACAAAAGACTTGCTGTTTCATCTGATTCATCAAATCGTCTTTGGTAAGAAATCTTTTGATTTAAGGAGAAAGGATTGTATCGCGCCCCACGTCCGATCAACTGAGCCTCGGAATTGGTTGATTTAGCATCTCTTTTATCATTCATTTTTCCCAAGTTGCTAATACGAACGATATCGTAAAGATTGAGGACATCCCAACCTTCTGTTAATTTTGCTACAGCAAAGACTACACGATACAGATTATTGGGAGATTCAAGCGAATTGAGGGCTTGATACTGTCCTGTTTCTAGCAACCCTTTTGAGCCACTATCTGAATCATTTGCATTTAGAATTCTAGCTGGTGAAAAACCACGCTTAATTTCTCGAACAACAGTTGAAAGATCATCCTTCTTGAGATAATACTGATAAGCTAGCTGTAGAGTATGGCTTTGCTCTTCTGATACACTTTTCAGTTGCGAAATAAGGAACGATCTTAAACTTTCCACAGTCAGACTATCAATCATCTCATTGAATAGCTTATTTGCTTCATAGGAAGCATCAATTTTATGTGATTTGAAAAGAATGACTGGTTTTATCTCAATCCCAAATTTTTCTAGAGCAAATTTGCGACGATATTCACTCAGAAGAACGGTACTAAGCATGTTATCTTCGTTGGAATTCCCCGTCTGAATGCGTCTTACATTTTTTGAATATCGCTCTTTGATGTATGAATCCAAGGTATAACGGTAAATAATCTTATCTCGATATTTTTGATAAATGGTCTCATCGTCAAAATCAAGTGTTGCGGTAAATTCTAGCAAGAGATTATCAGCATGTGCGTGAAGAAGAGAAAGTAGGCATTTTTCCCATGAGATTTTTTCCAATTCTGCTTTATTTTTCTTTTTCGTAGAAGCAGAATAGTGATGGGCTTCATCCGCCAGAATAACCATTTTTGTCTTCTGGTAATCTTTTAATGACATGATATTTTCTGCCTGTGTGAAGAGGTCATTTGTCAATGTTTGAATTGAAACAAACTTAATATTAATTACATTTTTATTAGGAAAATCTGGAAATCTTCCTGAAATCTGGTTGATAAAGATATGTTCCCCATCAATTTCTAAGTTAGAATTGAAAAGAAACTTAGTAGATTGAGCACTCGTTAGATTATCAATGGTCTTACTCAGAACACCATTTGTATTCACTGTAAACAGAAAATTTTGATACCCTTTTTCTTTATAAAGATAGAGGATTAAACCAGCCATCAAATCAGTCTTTCCCGAACCAGTTGCCATATTGAACATCAGCTGTCTTGGCTTTCGAAACTTGAAAGTATCTGATGCTTGAGTGTAATGAAAATAGCGAATAGCTTCACTCTGATAAGAACGTGGTTCATGCTTGAGATTTTCTACAATATACTGTGGTAATTCCCAACCATGCTGTTCGTTCAAAATATCTATATCCAGCTGTTTCAATTCATCGAAGAGTTCAAAGATCAGTTCTTTTTTCTTTGCTTTTCTAACCATCATTTCTCCCCATAAAAACTCTTATTGAAATCATAATCTGATTGGGATAATTGCGATTTAATGGTTTCATCATCAATTTCAGAGTAGTTGTGATAGAGTTGGTTTTTGTCAATAATCTTCACAAGAATTTTTTTCTGTATTTCCAAATCTTCATCCCAGATAGATTGGTCGACTTCTTGTAAATCCACTCTGAAATCAAAATCAAGTGTGGCTTTCATGTCGTCAAAGATAGCCTTTAATTCATCAGAATTTTTAGAGTTGAGAACAGCATCAATAAAGGTTGAGTTTTTGTCCATTAATTCAGCATAGGCAAAAGAACCACCGCCAGACCAAGCAACATCTTGAGAAATGCCACCTTGTTCTCCATCAATAACTTTCTTTAATCTCTCGACAGCTACAGTTTCAATATAATCCATTTGTTCAATACCGATGTACTGACGATTCATCTTGTGAGCAACTGCTGCAGTTGTGCCAGAACCCATAAAGAAATCAAGGACAAGATCGTTTTCAGAAGTTACCGCTCTAATAAAAAATGCTAACAGACTTTCTGGTTTAGAGTATGAAAAGTCAAAACCTAATTCTTTCAAATGAGTTTTAGCATCTTCATTTGTGCCCACTCCAAAAATTTTTGATAGATAGCGTTCATCAATAAATTTTTCTGGGGCAACATTGCCTGCTTCTGCTTTTTGATATCGAATAGAAAACTTATCTGATTTAATAACAAAGTCTCCTCCTTTTGAAACTTCGTTATCAAGATAGTCTTGTCCCCATTTAAACTTACCCGTCAACCGAATAGCATTTTTATTTTTACCATTTTCAATTATTAAATCGTCCTCAAGAAATACTGACGATTTTTGCCCAGCAAAATGATGTCCATCTGGAATATTAAATCGAATAACCCCTGCCTTGAAGCTAAGTGTTCCAATAGAATTACTTGAATTTAATAATGGTGCATCTCCATTTTCTGCATCCTTACCAATCCAACGAACACTTGGGTCTTTCTTCTTTTCATAAGCATGGATATATTCCACACCACTACGACTTTTTTTCCCAAGTGAATCGGCGTTATCAGTATTCCGCCAAATAAAAGTTTCAACAAAATCATTCTTCACAAAAACATTATCCATCAATACTTTTAAATAGGCTTGACCATCTTCTGCCATAGAAACAAGTAACACTCCACCGTCATCCAATAAATCTTTTGCAACTTCTAGTCTATTCTTCATAAACGTTAACCAAGTGGATAACTTAAAATTCGAATTATAAGAAAAGGTATCGGCGTCTTTTGTCCCCTCAAAATAATACGGTGGATCGATATAAATCAATTTCACCTTCCCTGCAAATCGTTTTTTCAAACTGTGGAGTGCTAACAGGTTGTTTCCCTTGATAATCAGGTTATCCGTATCCTTGATTTCTGATACAGGGGAAGAGCCGTTTTTGTCATATTTCTTAGCATTTTTAAAAATCTTTTCATCAAGGAGGACATCAATCTCCTCTCGAGCAACTATTTCATTTAAAAAGGATTCTTCAGCATCTTCCCTCGATACATCATCTTTAGTCATACCAGCTTTTAAGATACTATCTTTGTAAGGGAAATTTAGGACAACATCTGTTGTTTCATCTAAATAGCGATTATTTACCGCTAATCCGATTTTGTTGGTGTAACGTGTGTAAGAGTTTGACCAATATTCATCAACTTCAAGCATTTGAATGATATCATTGATTTTCAAAATTGTCGCACCAGCAATATCCTCGGTAAATGCTTCATTTAGAATTGCATTTGTCAAAATCTTTTCAACCAACTCAGGTTTATAATTATCTAAATCTACTATAATAGCATCTTTTTTTAATAGTCCCTCAGCTACATACTGTTCATCAAAGCTTTCTACCACCTCTCGTAGGGCTTGTTGAATCGCTGTTTCGAATGCCTGATTCATACAAGTCCCTCACTTTCACACACAACAGAAAAGACCTTCTCACAAAAATGTGAAAAAGTCTGTTTTAGGGCTTGACAAAAAATACGCTTGATTACATAATCAGCGTGA